>CAXTJC010000468.1:0-2923 GCA_964244225.1 uncultured Acidobacteriaceae bacterium | reverse complement strand
ACGTCACTGCCGACCGCGAACGGCACGCCGGCCGCCATCTGCCGCTTGAACTCGCGCGCGTGCAGCGCCTGCTCCGCTTCATCAAAGTGCTTGCGTTCGGCTGTTGCAGCCGTCTGCGCGAAGTATTCGGTAATAGCAAACGTCGGCACCGCGTAGATACTGTTCGCCTTCATCATCGCCATCGTCGTGTCGTTCAGGACATAGGCGTGATCGACGCTCGCCACACCTGCCGCGACAGCATAGCCGGTTCCGGGCTCGCTGGTCGCATGCACCGCGACGCCGTGGCCCGGCTGGTTCAGACTGAAGCGCTTGGCCTCCGCGACCGCCGCCGTCAGCTGCTCGACCGTGTACTGATAGGGCGACGAAAAGTCGTCGCCGCTCAGCCGATCCTTGCCCGTCTCATAAATCTTGGTGAAGTCCGCGCCTTCCTTGCGCTGTGCCCGAATGACCTGCACCAGCTCATCCGCCGTATTCGCGACATCTGCGTTCGAGAGCACGTGCTGCGCCGGGTTGTAGCCGATCGCGTCCTCATGCCCGCCCAGCAGATCGATCGCGTTGCCGCTTACACGCAGTCGCGGCCCCGGGATCAGGCCTGCATCGATCGCGTCGCGCACAGCACTGTCGGCTGAGCCCGCGCCCTCCGTTCCCATATCGCGCTCTGCCGTAAATCCGGCCTGCAGATCGGCACGCGCAGCCTCCGCCGCGAGCAGCACGCGCTGCGGCACACTCTCCTGCACGGTCTGCAGATCCTCCGCGCCGGGGTGCAGGAAGAGATGTACATGCGCATCGATCAGGCCCGGCATCAGTGTGTGGTCGCCAAGCTCGATGATTTGCGCCAGTGGCGGCCGGGAGACGTGCGTGCCCGCCTCGGCAATATGGTCACCTTCGATCAGAATCTCCGCCGGCGCGATCAGCTTGCCGGCGCGCACATCGAGCATCCGCGCCGCGTGCAGCACCACCACCTGCTTTGGCTCAGCCAACTGCGCTCTTGCGGGCAGAGCCGTCAGAAGGAATGAGGCACACATCGCCACGGCGCAAAGACTGTACTGCTTTGAGAAAGGCTTCATCGTGAGAGCAGCATACGTCACCAGCGATCTGAGTCACCCGGCTTTTTCGGTCAGCTCCGCCCACCGCGCGTAGAGCCGGTCGCTCTCCTCCTGCGCCGCCTCCATCTCCGCCAGCGCAGCGGTCAGCGCAGCCGCATCGGTCGCAACTGCCGGCTCATCGACACGATCGCGAGCCGCTTCAAGGCGCGCATCTGCGGCCTCAACCGCCCCCTCGATGCCGTCGAACTCCCGCGCCTCCAGGTACGACAGCTTCTTCTTCGAGGAAGACGAACTGCTCTTCTTCGCGGCCGCAGACTCAGCTGGCCCTTCGTCGCGCCCAGGCTTTATGCCCCGCCACTGCTCCCACTGCGAGTAGTCGGCGAAGGCCTCCGAGCGGCCCGTTCCATCCAGACCCAACACCACAGTCGACACGCGATCGAGCATGTAACGATCGTGCGTCACCAGGATCAGCGCGCCCGCGTACTCCAGCAGGCTCTCCTCAAGAATTTCGAGCGTGGGAATGTCGAGATCATTCGTCGGCTCATCGAGTAAGAGCAAATCGGCCGGCTCCAACATGAGCCGTGCAATCAGCACTCGCGCCCGCTCGCCTCCACTCAGCCGTTCTACGGGCTGGTTCAGCTGCTCGCCGGTAAACAGAAACTTCGCCGCATAGCTCGCCACATGCACCACACGCCCGCCATACACCACAGAGTCTGAGTCCGGCGCCAGCGCGCGGCGCAGCGTCATCGACTCAGGCAGCTCACGCATCTGGCTGAAGTACACCATGCGCAGCGCGCCGGCACGCTTCACCACGCCCGCGCTCGCTTCGAGCTCGCCTGTAATCAGGCGCAGCAACGTCGTCTTCCCCGAGCCGTTCGGCCCCACCAGACCGACGCGTGTTCCATTCGCGACGGTAAAGCTCAGCCCGCGCACAATCTCGTGATCGCCCAAGGTTACAGATACATCGTCCAGCTCGATCAGCCGCTTGGTCTGCCGGTCCGTCGCGGCAAACTCGATCCCCGCGCTGGCCGTGCGCGTGCGCTGGTCCACATCCTTTAGCTGACTGATGAGCCCGTGCGCATTGTCGATGCGTGCCTTCGCCTTGGTCGCCCGCGCCTTTGGTCCGCGTCGCAGCCACTCCACCTCGGTCTTCACCCGGTTGCGGAGCGCGTCCTGCATCTTCGACTGCGACTCCATGTAGGCCTCGCGGCCCTCGAGAAACTTCGAGTAGGTTCCCTTCACGCGCAGCATCCCGTCCGCATACACGCGGCTCAGCTCCACAATCTCGGTCGCGACCTCTTCGAGAAAATAGCGGTCATGGCTCACCATCACGCAGGCAAACGGGGCCGTTCGCAGCATGCCCTCCAGCCACTCGATGCCTTCAAGGTCCAGATGGTTCGTCGGCTCATCGAGCAGCAACACATCAGGTGCGGTCACGATCGCCTCGGCAATCGCCAGCCGCTTCTTCCATCCACCACTCAGCGACGCGGCCATGGCCTCAAGCGATGCGAAACCGATACGGCCGCCGGTCTCCCGCAGTCGCCCTTCGTGCTCGCCCTCAGCGACCTTCGCCTCGTTCAGTGCGGCGATCAGCACATCGCGCACGGTCGAGCCATCGGCAAAGTTCGACTCCTGCCGCACGTAGCCGATGCGCGCCCGCTTGCGCATCGCCACCTCGCCCGTGTCCGCATCCTGCTCGCCCGCCAGACACGCCAGCAGCGTCGACTTGCCCGCGCCATTCGGCCCGATCAGCCCAATGCGCTCGCCCTCAGAAACTGTGAACGAAA
The DNA here is from genome assembly GCA_964244225.1 of uncultured Acidobacteriaceae bacterium. Taxonomy (GTDB): domain Bacteria; phylum Acidobacteriota; class Terriglobia; order Terriglobales; family Acidobacteriaceae; genus Edaphobacter. Next base: position 90 of record CAXTJC010000468.1, on the reverse strand, counting down.
TATCCTTGAAGAGGGGCGTGGCTCCAAAAGCCTTAGTCAAGCCCTGAGCGTTCAAAATCGGCGGCATACCTCTAGTCTATCGTCTCCGTG
>CAXTJC010000467.1:0-2923 GCA_964244225.1 uncultured Acidobacteriaceae bacterium | reverse complement strand
CCTCGCCCCTTTTATTTTGTCATTCTGAGCGCAGCGAAGAATCCCCGTACCTGTCTTTAACCACGGAGCGAAGCGACGTACATTCTCTTTCTTTGTCATCCTGAGCGAAGCGAAGGACCTGCTTCTTTCTTTGTCATCCTGAGCGAAGCGAAGGACCTGCTTTAACCCCAACCTCGGAGGCATCGCCTGAATACCGCGCAAAAACGTTTCCTATCCACGCTCTGCATCGCACTCCTCCTCTGGAGCGAACCGTGCCACGCACAAAACTCCCAGGCCACCCAGACCGGCTCCTTCGCAGGCTTTGACCGCAACACCTTCCCCGGCCAGGCGGCACTGCCCGCCCTGCGCCGGCACTTCAGCTTCGTCAGCTACTGGCTGAACCCGCCGCCCGGCGCGGCCACAAACTCCTGGGCCGGCCGGCGTGCCTCGCTCCTCCAGGCCGGCTTCGGCTTCCTCGTTCTCTGGAACGGTCGCCTCGACGCCCAAATCAAATCCCAAGGCAAATCCCAGAGCCGGCGGCCCGGCGTAGCCCCGGAGACCCTCGGCCGCACAGATGCAGCCGCCGCCGTACAAGCCGCGCAGCGCGAGCACTTCCCTCCGCAAACTCTTCTCTTCCTCGATCAGGAGGAGGGCGGCCGTCTTCTGCCCGAGCAGGCCGCCTATCTGCTCGCCTGGACCGAAGCCGTCAGCGCCTCCGGCTTCCGCGCCGGCGTCTATGCCAGCGGCCAGCCCGTCCCCGACGGCACCGGTCCCGGCGGCCGCCCGCGGACCATCACCACCGCCGAGGACATCACCGCGCACGTCCGCGCACAGCACCTGCACCCCGTCGCCCTCTGGGTCGCGCAGGACGCCTGCGCCCCGGCAGGTCCCGCCCCCGGCTGCACCCTCCCACCGCCGAGCCTCGCGCAGAGCGGAACCCCGGACGCCCTCGTCTGGCAGTACGCCCAGAGCCCCCGCCGGCCGGAGATCACCCACAGCTGCGCCCGCACCTACAACCCCGCCGGCAACTGCACCCTCCCGGAGCTGCCCGGCATCTTTCTCGACCTTAACGTCTCCACCATCGCCGATCCCTCGCAAGGCCGTTAACGCGCAGACTAAAATGCCGTCATCTCGACCGACCATCGGGAGTGGAGAGATCCCCGTATTTCGTCCCTAGCTGTTCTGATCTACCTGAGGCAAGTCCCAGCAGAAAGGCACGGGCCAAGCTCGCCGCATCCAGAGCGTCATCCCTCTTTTTCACCGGCAGAAGATGCCAGCCGGCGCGCATTGCTGGGATGATAGAAAGTCTCAGGCGCGCCCTGTGCGAGGCCTGCACTCAAGCGCGCGGAGAACAGCAACCATGGCCTGCAGCCGAGAGGATCTACGAGGCGTTCCACTCTTCGCCCTGCTCGACGACGAGGAGCTCACCGTGCTCGCCGCGCAGGTCGAGCTCCGCACCTTCGCCGCCCGCCAGCGCATGTGGAAGATCGGCGATGCCGGCAAGAATGCCTACGTCATCCGTTCAGGCGCGGTCGAGGTCTCGGTCATCGACGAAGACTCGCAGGAGGTCGTCGTCGAAACGCCGTCCGAGGGCGAGGTCTGCGGCCTCGCCTCCATGCTCGAACGCACTACGCACCGGACCACCGCCATCGCCCTGCGCGAGACCCACTGCATCGAGGTCTCGCGCGACGACATCGTCATCCTGCTCCAGCGCAAGCCCATGGCCGGCATGGATATGCTCACCGTGCTCGGCCGCCAGTTGCACGCCTCGCACCAGCTCGTCCGCCTGCGCGCCAGCCGCAACGCCAACGAGCTGATCGAAGAAAAAGAGACCCGCGGCGAGCGCATCGCCGATGGCGTCGCCCGCTTCGGCGGCTCCTGGACCTTCATCATCGCCTTCGGCGTCACCCTCGCCACCTACACCTCTATCAACATCTTCCTGCACGGGCGCGCCTGGGATCCCTACCCCTTCATCCTGCTCAACCTCTTCCTCTCCATGCTCGCCGCCATCCAGGCGCCGGTCATTATGATGAGCCAGAACCGGCAGGACGAAAAGGATCGCGTCCGCGGCGAGCTCGACTACGCCGTCAACCGCCGCGCCGAGGCCGAGATCCAGGCGCTCTCCCGCAAGCTCAGCCTACTCACCGAAAAACTCGACGACGTGGACGAACTCATCCGCGAGCCCACCGCCGCCGCAACCAACCCCGCCGGCTCCGACTAGCGGAATGGGATGCAGAAAATCCTTTGCTTTTCTTTCTTCCATTCCGAGCACCGCGAGGAACCTGCTTTTCGCCCGAACCCGCTCCAACTCTCGAACTCTCCCGCGTCGCTCAACCCATCGGTACTCGCCGCAGCCCACAAGGCTCGCCCTCCCATCGCCGGAACCATCTATCATGAGAAGATGAGATCCCCCGGCTCGGCCCCGATCCACACGCCAGATCACAAACGCTACTTCATCGAAAAGCTGGGCGTCTCCGAGCGCCTCATGGAGCAGTGCCTCGGCGAAGCCCTCTCCGCCGGCGGCGAGTACGCCGACCTCTACTTCGAGTCCGTCACCTCCACCTCGCTCGGCGTCGATGAAGGCATCGTCAAGACCGCCAGCCAAGGCATCAGCGTCGGCTGCGGCATCCGCGTGCTCGCCGGCGAGCGCACCGGCTTCGCCTACACCGACGACCTCTCGTCCGAAAAGCTCCTCAAAGCCGCCCGCACCGCCGCCCTCATCGCCTCCGGCCCCGCTAAAGAGCTCGCCCAGGGCTTCCTGCATACCGACCTCCCCACCCTCGACCCCGTAGCCGGCGCCACCGCCGACGCCGAGATCAGCGAGAAACTCAAGCTCATCGAGCGCGCCGACAAAGCCGCCCGCGCCTACGACTCCCGCATCACCCAGGTCCGCGCCGGCTTCTCGGACGAGCTCCGCCGCATCCTCGTCGCCGCCTCCGACGGC
>CAXTJC010000466.1:0-2933 GCA_964244225.1 uncultured Acidobacteriaceae bacterium | reverse complement strand
AACCTTGCGCCGCCGCAGCGATCCCGTACCCGCCGGCATCTCCGCCCGCTGCTCGCCCTTCACCTCCAGCAGCGCAAACTGCAGCCGCCGCTGTTGACGATCAATGCGGTCCAGCAGCACCCGCACACCCATCCCCATGCGAAACACCCGCCCGCTGCGCTGCCCCACAATCGCCCGGTCCGTATCGCGGAATATGTAACGGTCCTCGTCACGATAGTCTTTCGCCGCAAACCCACCCAGCGTCGCGATCGGCACCAGCCCCTCGATAAACAGCTCTTCGAGCTCCACAAAGAACCCGTACTTCGTGCACGACAGCACGACCGCGTCGAACTCCTCGCCCACCCGGTCCTGCATGAACTTCAGCTTCTTCCACTCGATCAGCTCGCGCTCCGCATCGTCCGCGCGCCGCTCCGTCTGGCTCGTCTCCGCCGCAATCGCCTCGAGCTCCGCGCGCGCCATCGGCCCCGCATCGTCCTCGATCTTCTTCCGCACCGCATCCGCCGCCCCGTTGCGCCGCCCCTCCTTCGCGTCCAGCTCTCGCTGCCAGGGCTGCACATCGCTCGAAAGAATCGGCCCGCCCACCGGGTCCGCACCCTCCTCCAGCAGCGCCCGCAGCAGCCGATGCACAATCAGATCCGGATAGCGCCGGATCGGCGACGTAAAGTGCGTGTAGCTTGGGCTCGCCAGCGCAAAGTGCCCCTCGTTCTTCTCCGCGTACCGCGCCTGCTTCAGACTGCGCAGCATCAGGTACGCCAGAATCCGCTCCTCCGGCGTGCCCGCGATTTTTGCCGTCAGCCGCTGGTACATCTGCGGCGTCACCGGGATGCGCTCGGCGACCTCATGCACCGTCGCCCCCTGCGCCCGCCCTCCGCCGCTGAAGCCCCGCTTTACCTCCCGCCGGTCGCTCTTCATCGTCAGCTTCTTTACCGGCAGGTTGCCAATCCCCAGCGAGTACCCAAACCCCGACGCCGTCTCCTCAAAGTCCACAATCCGCTTCGGGTCCGGCATCTCGTGAATGCGGTACATGCTCGCGACGCCCTGGCTCTCAATCCACGTCGCCACGCACTCATTCGCCGACAGCATGAACTCTTCTATGAGCCTGTGTGCCCATCCTCTCTCCGACCGCACGATCGCCTTCATGTCGCCCTGCGGATCGAACTGCACCACCGGCTCCGGCAGATCGAAGTCGATCGACCCGCGCCGCTTCCGCTTCGCATTCAGCCGGAGCGCGAGTCCATACATCCGCTCAAACTCGGTGACAAATTCGCTGAACTGCAGCCGTGTCTCCCGCACCGCATCGCCGTCTGCGTCCGCACTCGTATCCGCCTTGCCGCTCTTCATGCCGTCGAGAATCGCCTGCACCTGCGTGTACGTCATACGCCGCGCGCTGCGGATGATTCCCTCGCCCACCTCGTACCCCACTACCTCGCCGCGCGCATCAATCTCCATCACGCAGCTCAACACAAACCTGTCCTCATCCGGCCGCAGCGAGCACATCCCGCTTGAAAGCGCCGGCGGCAGCATCGGCACCGCGCGATCCGGAAAGTACACGCTGTTGCCGCGCAGCCGCGCCTCCAGATCGAGCGCCGTCTCCGGCTGCACATAATAGCTCACATCCGCGATGTGCACCTGCAGCTCCTGATTGCCGTTCGGCAGCTCGCGCACCAGCACCGCATCGTCGAAGTCCCGCGCCGTCTCACCATCGATGGTCACAATGGGCAGCCCGCGAAAATCCCTGCGCCGCGCGGCCTCCTCCTCACTCGCCGCGGCCACCGTCTCCTCCGCGCTCGCCGCCGCCTCCGCCAGCACATTCGCCGGAAACACATGCGGCAGATGATGCTTGCGGATCACAATCTCCACATCCACGCCAAACGCATCGGGCGGCCCCAGCACCTCAATCACGCGTCCCTTCGCCGGCCGCCCCGGCTGCGGAAATTCCGTGATCTCCACATCCACCGCCATACCCTCCAGCGGCTGCAGTTCGTCGTTCACCACCCACCCGGGTGCCCCATCCTCTCCGCCAGCCTTATCGTCGGAAAGGGTGGGGTGCTCTCCTATATGGCGCCCACGCCGCGCCGCTACTGCCTCGTCCCCCAGCACGCGATCCACTGCCTCCCGCGCCGCCACCTCTTCATCGCCCTCGCCAATCAGCACCGGCGCGCCCATCCGCGCATCGAGCGGCGTCACATAGTTGCCCTTCACCAGCGCACCATCCACCCACTCGCCCTCGCGCCGCCGCTTTGAATCCCCACGCCCCCGCGCGTAGTGAAAGATCCCCACCACCGTCGGATTTCGCCGCGTCAGCACCCGCACAACGCGTCCAGACTTGCGCCCATCGCGCCCCGGCGGCGCTTCGTCCACCAGCACCTCATCGCCCTGCATCGCGCCGTTCAACTCACTCGGTGGAACGAACAGATCGTCCTCGCGGCTGGAGCTTCCATTCGGCCTCACAAACCCATACCCATCGCGATGCAGATCAAGCCGCCCCGCCACCAGCGACTCCCGCGTAGCCCGCAGACCAGCAGGCGCACGCAGTCCAGCAGCCCCCCGCAGCCCCGCCCCCGTGCGCTCCAGCACCGCATCCGCCCGCGAGACCCGCGCCGTCCGCTCCGGCGTCGCCGCCGGCAGCGCCCATAGCTCGTCCTCGATCTTCACCAGCTCGCCCCGCGCCGTGATCCGCTCCAGCTGTTCCAGCAGCAGCCGCCGCTCACGCCCGCCGCCCAGCCCCAGCTCCCGCACCAGCTGCTTGTACCCGGCCCTCTGCCCCGCCGACCGCGTCACCCTATTAATCAGCTCGCGATCCGACCGCGGCGTTGGTGTCTTACCCATGTCTCAAGAATACGCGCCACACCTGCCCCTCCGCACCATGCCAACGAAGCAACGCATCCGTTCTTTTCTTGGTTGTTCATCCCGTAAGGATCTGCTGTTCGCCC
>CAXTJC010000465.1:0-2934 GCA_964244225.1 uncultured Acidobacteriaceae bacterium | reverse complement strand
TCTCGACGTCATCAAGTCGGCCGACTGGGTCATCGACATGGGCCCCGAAGGCGGCAGCGGCGGCGGACAGATCGTCGCCAGCGGCACGCCGGAGCAGATCGCCGCAAACTCTGCCAGCCACACCGGCCACTGGCTCGCTCCTCTGCTCGCCCCTGCTCCCGCCGCACTCACAGCCGAAACAATCGAGGTCGAGGCGTGATTCGTCGCCTGCTCCTTGCCGTCGCCCTCTGCTTCCTCCCACAGTGGGTATTTGCACAGCTTCCCGCCGGAACCTCCGATGCGGCCTCCTCCAGCCGGCCTGCCACGCCCGAGCAGGATGCTCTGCGGTCGCATGCCGCCGACGCCATCGAGCGCGGCGATATGCCCGCCGCTCTGAAGCTGCTGACCCAGCTCAATGAGAAGGAGCCGGAGAACGCCGGCATCCTCTTCAATCTCGGTTCCACGCAGGACGCCCTCGACCAGACCGGCAACGCGGAAGAGAGCTATCGGCACGCCCTTCGCCTGAACAGCACCTACCTCGAGCCGCACCTCGCACTCGGCCTGCTCCTGGCAAGGACCAACCGCCCGGCTGACGCAAAAACTGAGCTGCTGGCTGCGACGCAGATCCAGGGCGGTTCGCCGGCCCTCAAAGCCCGGGCCTTCCGTGCGCTCGCCGAGCTGGATCGCACCAGCGACCCGGCAGCGGCGCGTGAAGCCCTGCTCTCTGCCCTGAAGCTGACGCCTGAGACCCCCGAGGACGCGCTCCTCTCCGCCTCGCTCGCCGAGCAGAGCGGCGATCTGCCCGCGGCCGAAAAGGCCTACCGCCGCGCTCTCGGGAACACCCCGAGCGATGCGGCTGCCTCCCTCGCCCTGGCGCGGCTCCTCGAGCGGCAGAACCAGTCCGAGGAGGCCGAGACGGTTCTTCAGTCGGCGCTCAAAGCCGGCCCGGGAGAACCTGCCCTAAGCGCGCAACTGGCCGCCGTGTACATCCGCCGCGGCGATCTCGCCAAAGCCCGCGAGGTGATCGAACCCGTCCACGCCGCGCACCCGCAGGAGCCCAGCGTCACACGGATGTACGCGCGCCTGCTCAGCCAAACAGGTGACTATGCCGCCGCAGAACCGCTCTTCGCCGCCTTGCGAAGTAAGACTCCCGCCGACGGCGAGCTCGCCGACGACGACGCGGACGCGCTCATCCATCTCAAGCGCTTTCGCGAAGCCGAACAGCTCCTGAAGACTGCCTTTCAGGCTCCGAACACCTTTTCTTCCCGCGAAGATATGGCGGACGCTGCCGGACACCTCGCCTTTGCAGCCAGCCAAAACAATGACCCGGAGACTGTATTGCAAGCGGTCTCTCTGCGTGCTACAGTCCTGCCACAGTCACCTGCAATCCTCTTTCTTGAGGCCATCGCACGCGACCAGCTGCACCAGAAAAAGCAGGCGCAGATGCTGTACCGGCAGTTTCTCTCCGTGGCAAACGGCAAGTTTCCGGATGAAGAGGGGGAGGCGCGCCACCGCCTGATAGCCCTTGACCATACCCGTTGAAGGTTTGCACCCTGGAGGTGCGCCATGCGGCCAGCTCTCGCAGCATCACCAATCGCAACATCACCAATCTACGTTCGAAGCATGCGCCTGATTGCGCTTGTCCTCCTCATCATCTGCTCGGTTCGCCTGCAGGCCGCTACCTCTTTCGATACAGTACTCCCGGACGAACAAGCTCTCATCCAACTGGAGCAGCGTGCACAGGTGGCTCATCCCCGGGAACAGTGCTTCCTCTACACCGAGCTCGTGCACGTGATGACCGAGATCGCCGGCAAGGAGATGCTGGACGGAGACGTCGAACAGGCGAGCGCAATGCTAAAGCGTGTCGCCCACTACGCGCAGCTTATCCATCTCGGTCTGGCGAACGACACCAAGCGGCTCAAGAACGCCGAGCAGCTCATGCAGCACACGACCTATCGCCTGAACGGCCTGCTTCGCGCCGCCTCGAGCGAAGACCGCGAGACGCTTAAGACAACGCTCAAGCAGCTCGATCAGGTCCAGGACGAGCTGATGACGCAGGTCTTCAAGCACTGATCAGAGAGATTCAAGGCCGTCCAGGTTCTTATGCTTTCCCAACTCCTCCGCAGCACGTTCCTGCTCTTCCTTCTCAGCGGATATCTCTGCATCCGGACCCCGGCGCAAAGCCCCGAAGGAACCATGTCCGAGAGCGAGATCGATCAGCTGCGCGATGCCGCCTACGTTCCTGCCGATCGCATCGCCGTCTTCATCAAGCTGCTCGACACGCGCGCCGCCAACCTGCAGGCGCTCGTCGCCAAACCGCGGCGTCCCGGCCGGGAAGAAGATGTGCACGAGATCCTACAGCAGTTCGCCTCCATCATCGATGAGCTAAACGATAACCTGGACGACTACGGCCCGCGCCATCGTGATCTGCGCAAGCAGCTGCCCAAGCTGCTTGAGGCGACAGATCGCTGGGCCACCGCGCTTCGCACCCCGGCAGACAGCGAGGTCTACAAAGTATCGCGCTCGCTCGCCCTCGAAGGCGTGCAGGATGCACGGGATGAGACCAGAAAGCTGATTGAAGAGCAGAAGACATGGTTTGCCGCGCATCCGCCATCGAAAGAGCCCGAGACGCCAACCCTCGAAGACCGCCGGTAGATCTGCTTCGAGCATTTATCCTGTACTTAGTTTGACTTCCGCCCTGATCGACATCTTTGCCTTCGAGTATCGCGAGCTCCGCCCGCGCGCACCCCTTCCCCCGCTCGACATCCGCTTTCGCCGCTTTACCTCCCTGAATACAACCATCCGTCTTCGCGAGGGCAAGCTGCTGGTGCGTCTGTCGGATCTGCTGGAGAGCGCCCCCGAGAGCGTTCATCGCGCTATCGCGCACATCCTTCTGGCCAAGCTCTACAAGAAGCCCATCGTTCCGGCGCACGCGGATCGCTACCGCCGCTACGT
>CAXTJC010000464.1:0-2934 GCA_964244225.1 uncultured Acidobacteriaceae bacterium | reverse complement strand
CTATGACAGGGGGACTCCTTCCTTAACTCGTTCACGTACGGACACGCGTTTGATCTCCAGAACCCGGCGCTGGACCTGTGCGACAGCTGCGGCGCGGGCGATACCCTCCAGGACAACTACAACCGCGCTGCGAACTATGCTTCGGCCGACAACGACGTGCGTTTCCGCTATGTGCTGACCGGCATTGTGGAGTCGCCGTTTGGCAGAGGGCGGGCCTTCTTCGCCGACCAGCGTAGCCTCTGCGGTCCTGGGTGGCTGGGCAATTTCGCCGGTGTACCAATACCAAACGGGGCTGCCATTCACGCCGAGCATGAGCTTTGACGCGGCGAACGCCGGTACGGTGACACGGCTGACACAGGTATGTAACGGCAATGTGGGCGGCGCGGGAACGAAGCAGCAATGGTTCAATACGGTCTGCTAGTTGAATACCACTCCGTACACCTTCGGCAACATGGGGCGGAACACGCTGCGCGCACCCGGCCGCAACCAGCTTGACCTCAGCCTGCAGCGCAACTTTACAATTCGGCAGCTGCGAGAGACCAATCTCATCATGCGTTTAGAGAGTTTCAATATCTTCAATCACCCTCAGTTCAACGGCCCGGGCAGCACTTTAGGAAATCCGCTGTATGGGGTCATCTCATCAGCAGGCGCGCCGAGGCAGCTTCAGGTTGCTGCGCGGTTGACCTTCTAAGGGAGCATGCGGGAACCTAAAGACTCCTGTCCTCGCGCAGTGACAGGAGTCTTGGGTCTGGAGAAGCACATGGCTCTCATCGTGAATGGCGAATTTGTGGAGGACGATCGCTTTATCAATGCATTCCGCCAACTCAACGGCTTTGAGATTGATCCAGCAGCCATAGGTGGGCAGCAGGAAGCCGAGCGGCTTCGACAGCTGGCGGAGCGGCGTGTCCTCAGTCAGGTGCTGCTTTGCCAGATGGCCCTTAAGTCAGGCCTTGATGTCTCAGCTGAGGAGCTCAGTGCACGACGAACTCGGCTGTGGGGAACATCGAGCGCATCCGTTTGTGGTATTGCCACGCAACGGGAGCTTGCCGACGAAGTATTAACGGAAAAATTCTGTCAGTGGCTCTACCGCCACGAGCCCCGCCCATCCCGCGTAGAAGTTGAGCACTATTACACGCGACACCGCGCGGAGTATCTGCTTCCTGAGCGCGTAAAAGCTGCGCATATCGTCTGTAACATCGAGTCACCGCTAGACGAGGATAGGGCTCGCGCACGGATCGAGCAGGCCGAACAGGAACTGGTGCAAGGCGCGGTCTTCGCGAAGGTCGCTGATCGGTACTCGGACTGTGGAGGCAAGACCATCCTTGGGTGGATAGCGCGCGGAGCGATGGTGCCTGAATTTGAGGAGGTCGTCTTTGCCTTGCCGGAGGGCGGCCGATCAACCATCTTTCGTACGATCTTTGGCTTTCATATCGCCACGGTGCTCGAGCGGAAGGCGGCCGGAACTCAGCCGCTCGAAGAGCTTCGCCTGATGCTGGCCCGGCGCATGCTGGAGGAGCGCAGGCATCGCGTAGTCGAAGCAGCAGTCGAACAGGCGCTTCAGACTGCCTCGATTCAAGTCACTCCTGGTGGAGGAAAGATCGCGTGAAACCGATCCAGCCACCCGCCTGTTGTGTTCCCAGTCAGCAACGAGCGCACCGCCTTATGGAGTCGACCGGGCACGCCGCGCAGCGGCATCGCATCACGGCCGGTTCCGCAGAGGGCATGGTCCACCTGCACGGAGGCGAGTTCCTGATGGGCACTTCCTATGCAAACGGGTTCCCGGCTGACGGCGAAGGTCCCGTGCGTCGCGTCTTTCTCGATACCTTTCTGATGGACCGCGCCCCTGTAACCAACGAAGCCTTCGCGCGCTTCATCGCGGCAACCGGCTACAGCACGGAGGCCGAGCGATTTGGTTGGTCCTTCGTCTTTGCAGGCGACTTGCCGGATCACCTGCGGTCCGGCGAAGCTGTACCAGGCGCCGAATGGTGGAAGCGAATCGATGGAGCCTGCTGGAACCATCCCGAAGGCCCGCACAGCGATGTCAGTGTGCGTGGTAACTATCCCGTCGTGCAGGTCTCTTGGACCGATGCCGCGGCCTATGCAGCCTGGACAGGGAAGCGGCTCCCGACCGAGGCCGAATGGGAATATGCGGCACGCGGAGGCTTGTCGCAGAAGCTCTACTCGTGGGGCGACGACTTATTGCCAGACGGCGAGCACCGCTGCAACATCTGGCAGGGTAGTTTTCCTGACCACAATACTGCAGAAGACGGATTCGCAGGCGTGTGTCCGGTAGACGCTTTTCCAGCAAATGCTTTCGGACTTCTTTCCATGACCGGCAACACATGGGAGTGGTGTGCGGACTGGTTCGACGCAACCTACCACATTGACGCTACGCGCGTGAACCCAGTGGGACCATCAGTTGGAAAAACGCGTGTGCTGAAGGGCGGATCCTATCTTTGCCACCAGTCCTACTGCAACCGGTATCGAGTTGCGGCCCGAAGTTCCAACACCCCCGAGAGCGGCACCTCCAATATGAGCTTCCGTTGCGTTCGAGACTAAAACAGATAGGGCAGTCGGGCTCCCCTACCAGGGTCATGAATGATGGCTCCGTTACCTTCTCCTGGTTCGTTAAGAACCGTTTTCTTCCTTTGAAAGAAGCTGTCTTGAAAGAAGAGACAGCCAAGACGAAAACGATTCCTATCCAACGCGCTCTGATTGAACCTCTCGGTCAGATTCCGCTGGTCAACTTCGACAAGTTCAGCTTGCAGCTTCATCTCAATCGCCGCGCGATCGCATTTTGTTGGAACTGGACATGACCAATGCTCTTCGTCCCAGTGAATCGTTCGCTCTGAAGTGGAAGTGCTTCGACGCTGAAGCGTCTGCCATGAGTGTTGCTGAGACTGTCTACAAGGGGAACATCCACCCGTGGGGCAG
>CAXTJC010000463.1:0-2939 GCA_964244225.1 uncultured Acidobacteriaceae bacterium | reverse complement strand
AGGTTTTTGCACGGGACGCGGCTGCGGGCGAACGCGGCGACGGGGGTGCAGGAGCCGTCGCTCGCACTGGAGTTTTCTTCGCTGTACCGGCAGCTGCGGGCCGCAGGGAATACGGCGGCGATTGCGCAGTACCGGGTGACACCGGCGGGGGCGTTGCGGTCACGGACGCTCGATGTTGGGGTGGATCAGAGCCTGGTCGGCGAGCGGCTGGTGTTGCGGGCGGGGTACTTTCACAACCAGTTTTCGCACCAGTTCGACTTTGTGGATGCCGGGACGCTGCAGACGGTGTTCGGGGTGAGTGCGACGGCGGTAGGGATTGATGGTGCGGAGCTGAACAGCCTGGCGTATCGGGCGCAGGGGCTGGAGGCGGAGATCGACTACCAGCCACGGGCGCGGATCCAAGTGCGCGGCGGGTATACCTACCTGGCGACGCTGGTGGAGCAGAGCTTTGCGAGCGATGTGGCGGCGGCTGTGGCGGGGACGCCGACGGAGAACCCGGAGCTGCCGGGGATTGCGATCGGGGCGACGTCGCCGCTGGTGGGCGGGAGGGTGTTTCGGCGGCCGCCGCAGACGGGTTTCTTCGCGGCGCAGTACACGGGCGAGCGATTTGGACTGGCGATCAAGGGATCGGTGGCGAGCCGGGCGGATGACTCGACGTTTCTGGGGTTTCAGGATCGCGGCGGTGGGAATACTCTGCTGCTGCCGAACCGGAATCTGGACTTTGGGTATACGAAGCTGGATTTGGGGCTGACGTATGCTCTGAACGGGCGGGTGACGGTGTTCGCGCAGACGGAGAATCTGCTGAACAACCAGCATATTGGGCCGCTGGGGTACCCGGGGCTGCCGCTGACGGTGAGGGGTGGGTTGAAGGTACGGTTGGGCGGGGAGTGATGGGTTTGACCGTCGCGTTGCTCCGTTTGTAAAGGCGAGAAGCAGGTTCCTCGCGGTGCTCGGAATGGAAGAAAGAAAGGCAAGGGAAAGTGCGAAAAGCAGATCCCTCCGCTGCGCGAAGGATGACACAAAAGAGACAAAAGCAAGTGCGGGGATTCTTCGCTGCGCTCCAGAATGACAAACCAAAACTATGGAGATAGCACGCGAGTTTGGTCTGCGGCTCGGTGGTGACGGGTTCGCTGGTCTTCTACTCGGTGGTGACGGCTTTGACGAGGTTGCGGGGGCGGTCGACGTCGAGGCCTCGCTGGAGGGACATGAAGTAGGCGAAGAGCTGGAGGGGGACGACTTCGAGCAGGAGCAGGAGGGCCTCGGGGACGCGGGGGATGAAGACGACGTTGGCGGCGACGGCTTCGATCTCGGTGTCGCCTTCGGTGGCGATGACGAGGGCGTTGATGCGCTGCTGGGCGATGTCTTCGAGGAGCTGGAGGCTCTTGCGGTAGCGCAGCATGGAGGAGGGGTCGGCTTCGTCGCGGGTTGCGAGGACGACGATGGGGGCGCCTTCGCCGAGCAGGGCGTTGGGGCCGTGCTTGAGCTCGCCGGTGGGGTAGGCTTCGGCGTGGATGTAGGAGACCTCTTTGAGCTTTAGTGCGCCTTCGCGGGCGATGGGATAGTGCAGGGCGCGGCCGAGAAAGAGGAAGGCCTCCGCGGTGGCGAAGCTGGGGACGATCTCGGACATGCGCTTCTCCCAGGCGGGGAGGCTGTCGGCGAGGATGGAGGGGATGGCGGCGAGCTGGCGCAGGTCTTCGGCGACCTCGGGGGCGGAGAGGCGGCCGCGCTCGCGGCCGAGCAGAAGGCTGAGGAGATGGAGCAGGACGAGCTGGGTGGTGAAGCTCTTGGTGGCGGCGATGGCGACTTCCTTGCCGGCGCGGGTGAGCAGGGTGGCATCGGCCTCGCGGGCCATGGTGGAGCCTTCGACGTTGGTGATGGAGATGGTGCGTGCGCCGCGGCTGGTGGCCTCGCGCAGAGCGAGGAGGGTGTCGGCGGTCTCGCCGGATTGGGAGAGGACGAGGACGGAGGGGGCTTGGAGGGTGTCGTAGCGGCGGTAGGGGTACTCGCTCGCGTACTCGACGTCGACGGCGACGCCGGAGGCCTCTTCGATCATGATCTCGCCGGCGAGGCCGGCGTGGCGGCTGGTGCCGCTGGCGGCTACGATCAAGCGTTCGGATCCGCGAAGGACGCTGCTGACACCGGCCCAAGCTTCGGTATTCAGGGTGTTGCCTGTCACGTACGCGGCGAGGGTGTCGGCGATGGCGCGCGGCTGCTCGTAGATCTCGGAGAGGGTGACGTGGGTGCGCGGTACGCCGGCGACGGCTGCGGTCGATTCACTCATGACCCTATGATGGCATGGTCGTGAAGGCTTTCGTCGTCGAGAATGGGGCAGGGAGAGAGACAGTGGCGCAGGTTCAGGTAAGGACGGTGACGGCGGCGCAGGCGACGGTGAGTGCGAGGCTGCGGCGGGCGGCGCGGGGTCTGCGACTACCGTGGGCGATGCTGGAGGCGCTGCTGCTGGCGGCGAGCGCGGCGGTGACGGCGCTGTGGCTGGAGATTCCGGACCGCACGGTGGCGGAGACGACGGTGTCGTTCTCGGTGGCGATCGGCGGGGTGCTGGGATTTCTGTGGGCGCAGAGCTACGTCCTGCGGCTGGTGCGGCGGCGCGGCGGCGAGCGGGTGGCGCTGTGGAAGGGTGCGCTGCTGCTGGCGGGGCTGGGCGTGCTCTACACGGTGGTAACGACGATCTTCGATGTGGGGGAGATGCGGGATGTGACGCGGGCGGCGTGGTGGTCACTACAGCCGCGGGTGAGCGCGGTGGTGAGCGCGGATGTACTGCTGCTGCTCGAAGGCGCGCTGTGGTCGACGCTGCGGGGCGTGGTGCTCGCGGCGCTGCTGCCGTTTGCGATGGAGGGGGCAGCGACGGGAATGCGGGGGCGGTGGATGCGGCGGGCGGGATGGCTGCTGCTCGAGCCGACGTACTGGGCGGTGGTGCTGGG
>CAXTJC010000462.1:0-2947 GCA_964244225.1 uncultured Acidobacteriaceae bacterium | reverse complement strand
CTATCCTCGGCATCTGCTTCGGCCTCCAGTCCATCAATACCTGGCGCGGCGGCACCCTCCACCAGGACCTTATACCTTTGCCCGTCAACCACTCCGCCGGCTCGTCCATCGCGGTTGCCCACACCGCCGCAATCGCTCCACACTCCGTTCTCGCCACCCTCATGGACCCCGCCGAGGCCTCTCAGCACTCCGAATCAGAGTCAGTCACCCCCCGTTTGTCGATCAACTCCTCTCACCACCAGGCCGTAGCCATTCCCGGGAACGGCCTGCGCATCACCGCTCGCTGTCCGCAGGACGACGTTATCGAAGCCATTGAAGCCGATCCTTCGATCGGACTTTCGCTGCTTGCCGTGCAGTGGCATCCTGAGCGATCAACCGCTATCAGCAGCTTCTCTCGCGCACTCTTCGCCAATCTGGTCAGCCGCGCCACTCGCCCCGTATCCTGAGCTGGCATGGCTGCCCTGACTTCTACTCATATCGCCGACTGCCTCTTTCCTTACCTGGGTTCCACCCCTACTCCGCCTCAGCTCTTCGACCAGTTGTCTGCGTATCTTGATCTCCTGCTGAAGTGGAACGCGCGCACCAACCTTACATCTATACGTGATCCCGAGGCCATTGTTATGCGCCACTTCGGCGAGAGCCTCTTCCTTGCCGCGCACGTTCCAGCCGGCATACAGACCGTCCTCGATCTCGGTTCAGGCGCCGGCTTCCCCGGCCTGCCGCTCCATCTTCTTCGTCCGGATCTGTCCGTCACGCTTGCGGAGTCGCAGCATAAAAAGTCGGCCTTCCTGCGAGAGGCGATCCGCTCGCTGGATCTAACTACGCAGGTCCATGCTGGACGCGCGGAGGAGCTAATGGGTACACAGTCCTTCGATCTGGTCGCTCTACGGGCTGTCGACAAGATGCATGAGGCGCTAACGTTAGCTAGGGCGCTCGGCGCCAAACGCCTTGTACTCACTACTAAGGCCGAAACTTCACGCGAATCAGATATTCGCGCACGACACGCTCTTCCAAGCAGCGAAGATAGGGTGCTCATACTTCTTTAATGCGTTTCACGTGGAACTATCCCGGCCTAGGAGAACTCTTTCTAAATCGCATGTTCCACGTGGAACACCAGATCGGTAAAAAGGTGTCGCTTCTGCCTTAACGAAGCGTTTGTATTTGCCCTTCCGCCGCGAAGCCGCTACTCTTCTCAAACGCTCTCATGCCGACGAAAGACTCCCCTAAGCAAATATCTCCCAACCAAACCGGCCGCGTTCTCGCCATAGTCAACCAAAAAGGCGGCGTCGGTAAGACTACTACTGCCATCAATCTCGCTGCGGCCCTCGCACTCGACGGACTGCCAACCCTGCTGATCGATGTAGACCCCCAGGCCAACACTACGGGCGGGCTTGGGCTTAAACGCCTTGCTGACCGCATCAGCATCTACGATCTCCTTCTTGGTCAAGCCACCATTGATCAAGCCATCGTGCCGACGGCAGTGGATAACCTCTCACTTGTTCCCGGGAGTAAAAACCTCATCGGCGCCAATCTCGAGCTTGTCAGCCAGGATCGCCGTGAGTTCCGCCTACGCGACGCGCTCGAGCCCATTCGCTCCAACTACCCTTTCATCCTTCTCGACTGCCCACCTGCACTCGACCTTCTTACCCTGAACGCCCTCGTCGCCGCTGACGGCCTCCTGGTTCCCATGCAGTCCGAGTACTTCGCCCTCGAAGGCATCTCTGAGCTCGTCAGTACTCTCGACCGTGTCGCTCAGGCGTTCAATCCCGGCCTTGGCCTGGAAGGCGTCGTCCTCACCATGGTCGACGACCGCACCAACCTCTCGCAGCAGGTCGCCGCCAACCTCCGCGACTTCTTCAAGGAAAAGCTCTTTACCACTACCATTCCCCGGAATATTCGGCTTGCGGAGGCTCCCAGCCACGGCCAGCCTGTCTCGATCTATGATCCACGCTCTCGGGGCGCAGAAGCGTACAACGAACTCGCCGCTGAGCTTCTACAGCGCAATGGCATCATCAGTCCGGGAGCGAAACAGCGCGCTGAAGAAAGCAAAGCCGCCGAAGCCGCAGCCAAGCCCACACGTAAACTCCGTCTCTGGCCTTACAACAAGTAATCCGCCCCGCCACAAACGGCTTTTTACGTGTTCTATCACTGGTTTTTGGGTCATTTCTGTACGAAATCTCTGTTTGGCTTTGCCCTGCTATTGCCCAACTCGTACTCACTGCAAATTCAACCCGCAAGGAGCTCCTATGCCTCAACCCGATAAACGTAAAGCCCTGGGCCGAGGTCTGGAAGCCCTTCTCCCCGCCCGCCCAGCTCCGGAACTGGTAGCTCTCAAAGCTGCGGAAGCCGCTTCCGGTCAACCGCTTGAGATCCCTGTCGGCGATATAGAGCGCAACCCGTACCAGACCCGCACTCGCTTTGACGAGGCCCTACTCGCCGAACTCACTGCCTCTGTTGCCGCTTCAGGAGTCATCCAGCCCATCGTCGTCCGCCCCCTTCCGGACGGAGGCTATCAGCTGATAATGGGCGAACGTCGCCTGCTCGCGAGTCGCAATGCGGGCAAGACCACCATACCCGCCATCGTTCGCGCGGCCTCGGACGAGCAGACGCTCGAGATGACCATCGTTGAGAATCTTCAGCGGGCTGACCTGAACCCTATGGAGCAGGCCCGCGCCTACCATCGGCTCAGCCACGAGTTCAAGATGACCCAGGAGCAGATGGCGCAGCGCACCGGCAAGGAGCGCGCCTCCGTCGCCAATTTCCTCCGCCTGCTCAAGCTGCCTGATTCAGTGCAGCAGCAGGTCGAGTCCGGAACCCTGACCTTCGGCCACGCCCGCACCCTCCTTGCTCTACCCACGCCGGAGCAGACCATCGCGGCCGCCCAGAAGGTTGTCGTGCTCTCCATGTCGGTCCGCCAAACCGAAAGCTACGTACATGGTCTTTTGAA
>CAXTJC010000461.1:0-2949 GCA_964244225.1 uncultured Acidobacteriaceae bacterium | reverse complement strand
ATCTACTTCAGAGCTAGCGCAGACGCTCTTAGCTTGGGGTCCAGCTTGACCTTCTGTATCTTAAGCCGGCGAAGAGATTCCTGTATTCGTCGTATCTGTGCGCATCGCATCAAGACAGCGAAGCTGGCAAGCAGCAGACTCGATACTGAGCCCAGAATAAGAAACGCCATAAACGCTTCTATCTGGAACTGTGGGCTAAGCCGAAGTGTTGCGAGGTGACCCGTCATAAGACCTGCGGAGAAAAGGGTCATCCCGAGAGAAAAGACAAGTTGAAAAGCTCCTGTCTCCAGCAGATCAAGCAAAAGCTCACGGTCGCTACCTGCAATCTTTTCTAGGCGATCTATGGTGGCTTGTGTAGCGTCTCTCCTAATTAAGAAAAGATGTTTTCCCGGACGACGATAGAGACTATTCCGTATTTCTTCGTTGAACGGCGCAAAGATCAAGTTTGAGATCACAACGAAGAGCGCTGATATCCAGAAGGGATGTTGCGCGGACCAGGCGTCAAAAGCTGTCAGCAGATTCATGGTGGGATCCTATGCGATAAAGCGTTAGAAACGCACGCCAAAAGTGCTTACTTTGTTGCTCGCCCCTTCACCCGGTCATAGACGTAGACGTCCGACACAGCTCCGAGCGATTCGTTGTACAAAGTCTTCGCACCGGCGGCTTCATTCAGCTCTTCGGAGAAGTGATGAATGGCGCGCAGGTGGTCGGCGGTGGCGGGGATCTCGAGCTTGGCGGTCTTCAGGAATTTCTGGTAGCCGCGGTCGAGGATGCGGGCGATCTCGCCGTTGAGGACGAAGCCGGGACGGGCGAGGATCTGCACGGTGCCGTCCGGGGCCGGAGCGATCTCGGCCGCAACACCGTATTTCGATACCTTGACAGCCTTTGGATTGCGCTTTGCACCCTCTGGAGCCGGGGCAACATCGAATCTCTGCGTGCCGAGGGTGGAGAGAACGTCATCGAATGTGCGCGATATCTGCTTCTTTGCCATAAGTGTTCGGTAGACTCGGAGTTAACTGTCGCATAGTGCGGGCCTGCACTCAACCTTGGGTATTGAGATTTATGGGTGCGGAGCGGACGGCGAGAGAGGGTTCAAAGGCGTTTTGATGAGTGCAGCGACGACAGTAATGAATAAGACGCTTGGGGCCGGGCTGCTGGAGCGAATCGGCAATACGCCGTTGCTGCGGCTGGATGGCCTGACGGCGCATCTGCCGGGAATCCAGATTCTAGGTAAGGCGGAGTGGGCGAACCCGGGTGGATCGGTCAAGGATCGCGCGGCTTCTGCAATCGTGCTCGATGCGGAACGGCAGGGGCTGCTGGAGTTCGGACAGCGTGGCGGTGAAGGCAAGGGGCTGCGCGAAGCCAAAGGACTCTTAGACGCAACGAGCGGCAATACCGGCATTGCCTATGCCATGTTGGGCTCGGCGCTGGGCTTTCCGGTGACACTCTGCATGCCGTCGAACGTCTCGCCCGAACGAAAGAAGTATCTCGCTGCGTACGGCGCACAGATTGAGTGGACGAACCCGGGTGAGGGCTCGGACGGTGCTATCCGGCGCGCGCGTGCGCTTGCAGCTGAGCATCCTGACCGGTACTTCTACGCGGACCAGTACGGCAACGAGAATAACTGGAGGGCGCACTACCGCGGCACGGCGAATGAGATCTGGGCACAGACAGAAGGGCAGGTCACACACTTTATCGCCGGCCTGGGAACGAGCGGGACCTTCATGGGCACGACGCGGCGACTGCGTGAGTTAAACCCTCAGATCCAGTGCATCTCCATGCAGCCGGACTCGCCCTTCAACGGGCTGGAGGGTTTGAAACACATGGAAACGGCAATCGTGCCGAGGATCTACGACGCTCATCTGGCGGACGAGAACATCGAGATGGCGACCGAGACCGCGTACAGGATGGCCAAGCGGCTGGCGCGCGAGTCCGGACTGCTGATCGGGGTTTCGGCCGCGGCCGCGGTGGCAACCTCGCTCCAGGTGGCCGAGCGCGAAGCTGCACTAGGGCGGGAAGCAGTGATCGTCACGATTTTGTGCGACTCCGCCGAGAAGTACATGAGTGAGCGGTTCTGGACGGAGGGCGACTAGGTGTTGCGACTAACGTTTGCCGACTACGAGGCGCTGCGCGCGCATGGCGAAGAGACCTATCCGCACGAGTGCTGCGGGATCCTGCTGGGAAAGAATGACGCTGACGGCAATGTGGTGAAGCAGCTCGTTCGTGCAGGAAATACGCGGATGGATTCGGCCCACAACCGCTATCACATCGCGCCTGAGGAGTTGATTCGAGCGCAGCGCGAAGGCCGCAAGACAGGACTTGATATTGTCGGCTTTTATCACTCGCACCCGGATCATCCGGCGCAGTGGTCGCGGACCGATTTCGATGAGGCGCACTGGTTGGGCTGCTCGTACGTGATTACGGCGATTGAGCAAGGGCAAGCGAAGACGACCAACTCGTTCCTGTTGAAGGGCGCGAGCGAGGATGAAAAGACGTTTGAAGATGAAGCGCTTGAAATCGATGTCACGGGCGTGGAAGCGACGGTCGCAAGTCATGCCACGAGGCTGAGCGTGGATGTGAAAGAAGGAGACAAGGCATGAAGGTGCATATTCCCACGCCGCTGCGGGCTTATACGAAGGGTAAAGAGACGATCGAGGTCAGTGCGTCGTCGGTCCAGGGGGCGCTTGACGCTTTGGTCTTCAATGCACCCGAGCTGAAGAAGCACCTGTTTACCGAGGATGACAAGCTGCGCTCGTTTGTGAATGTCTATCTGAACGATGACGATATCCGCTATCTGCCGCAACGGGAAGATACGGCGACGACCGAGGTCGATGAGCTGACGATTATTCCTTCGATTGCGGGTGGCTACGGCTGGCGGTCAGCCTGCGTTGCCGGATGTTGTTGCTGTCGATAGTTCCCTTCCCTCTCAGATGTTCCGACCTTTTAGTG
>CAXTJC010000460.1:0-2952 GCA_964244225.1 uncultured Acidobacteriaceae bacterium | reverse complement strand
AGCGCATCGCGCGTCTGCTCAAGAACTTCGTCCAGGTCGAGGGCGGGGAGGCGTTTGTTTGGCATGCTCGCTGCCATTCTTACATTGATTGGAGAGCCTGGCTGCGGCGACGATTGCGATAGCAAAAGAGAAGGGCTGCGCCGAGGCACAACCCTTTTGCTCTGCTGTGTACAGGCGGAAGCACTACGTGGTGTATTGATCGCGAAACGCTTTGACCTTGTCGTGCGAGGCCTGAATGTGTGTCTGCTGCTTGAGCAGGATGCTGCGCAGGGTGCCGCTGATGGACGCATCACCCAAAGCTGTCGCATAGGCCTTCTTGGCTGCATCCTCGCCCTGCTCCGAGGTCTCCATCAGGGTGTGGTCACCACCGCCGAGATTTGCCTTGAGATCGCCCCAGACGCGGTGCAGTGTGCCGGCCGCGGTTCCGCCGATATCGTTGGCCTCTCCGTTTGTCGTACCGTACTCCGCCTCGAGCTCCTGCGCGAAGCTCCCGCGCGTCTGCGCTTCCTGCATGAAGTACGACTTAAGCTGCGGATCCTTGAGGTGTTCCCCGATGTCCGCAAATCCACGCTGGCCGTCATGCAATATCTGGATCACTGTCTTCACGTACTCGTTTTGATTAGCCATAGAATCCTCTTTTAACTAGGAGCCGCCGCATCTGATTGCGGTTGGCTGAGCCGTGCGGTCCGTGTTGCACCCACATGAAAAGGACTGCCTGGCTTCTCAATGAGAGCTACTCGGCCAGCTGCTGCGGCTTTGATCCGAAGTCCGGGCCAAAGTAGTAGCGCTCCACCACCATGCAGAAGATGTGCTCCAGCGCCAGATGCGACTCCTGGATGTTCATCGTGGTATTTGATGGAATGATGACGTTGATCTCCGCGTGCTCCTTCATTGTGCCGCCATCGTTACCGGTGTAGGCGATGGTTTGAATGCCCATTTGACTGGCCAGCTTCAATGCCTTGACACAGTTCTTCGAGTTGCCGGAGGTTGAGATCGCCAGCAGCACGTCCCCTTTGATTCCCAGCGCCTCTACCTGCCGTTCAAAGATGTTGTTGTAGTCGTAGTCGTTCCCGATCGCTGTCAGGATGGAGGTATCGGTCGTTAGGGCAATTGCGCGCAGGGCCGGCCGGTCAACGGTGAGCCGGGAGACAAACTCCGCCACCAGATGCTGCGAGTCGGCCGCGGAGCCACCGTTACCGCACACCATCAGCTTGCGTCCATCTTTCATGGCAGCCGCGGTGATCTCGCCGGCGCGCACGACCGCGTCATGGATGGCTTCATCCGCCAGCACTTTCTGCATGGTTGCAATCGACTGCGACAGCTGCTTTCTGACCAAATCCTGCATGACTCTCCCTCTACCGTTTGGTTCGAATGAACGCGCTCAGGTTACACACGCGCCGAAGCCGGAAGGTCCGACGGCGGCGGGATCGTGATGGTTTGCATCGGCAACGCCACCGGCCCGGTCTGCGGCGCGCCGAAGCCGTTTTCGAAGTTGATCCGCTCGAGCTCTACCGCGTACGGCCGCCTTTGCACCTGCGTGTAGATTGCGCCGACGTACTCCCCCATGACCCCAAGGAAGACCAGCTGGATCGACGCGATGAAGAAGATGCCGATCAGCATCGGCGCGACGCCCACAGAGAAGGTGGACCAGAATACGAGCTTCAGCAGGAGATAGAAGAACGCGATCAGAAAGCTTAGAGCAGCGCCCGCGAACCCGGCGAAGGTCGCCAGCCGCAGCGGCACTTTGGAGTGATTGATAATGCCCAGCATGCCGATGTCATAGAGCGTGTACCAGTTGTTCTTGGTGATGCCGAACTTGCGCGAGGGCTGGTCGTAGAGCAGCTTGACCGTCGGCAGGCCGATCTCGGCGATCATGCCGCGAAAGTACGGATACGGATCGTCGAAGGACCGCACCAGGTCCACAACCTTGCGGTCGTAGAGGCCGAAGCCGGTGTAGTTCTGGATCGTCTCGATCGAGCTCAGGCGCTCGGCGATCCTGTAGTACTGCTTGCGCGCCCAGAACATCAGCGACGCCTCTTCACTGGTGCGCTTGATGCCGAGCACGCAGTAGGCGCCATTCTCCCACTCGCGGATCAGGTCGGCGATCATCGGCGGCGGATCCTGCAGGTCGGCCACGATGCCGAGGACCGCGTCGCCCCTGGCCTGAAAGAGTGCATGAATCGGCGACCGGATATGCCCGAAGTTGCGCGAGTTGACGATGACCTTCACGTTAGGGTCCTGCGCGGCGATCTGCTTCAGGATGGTCACTGTTGCGTCGCGAGAGCTGTTGTCGATGAAGATGTGCTCGTACTGGTACTTGCCGATGCCGGCCATCACATCCCGAACCTGGGTGTAGAGATTCAGGACATTATCCTGCTCGTTGTAGCACGGAGTCACGATGCTGATGGTCTTCAACAGGGCCTCTGGATGGTGCGAAGTCTCAAACTCTGAATGAGTCTAGCAAAGCGAAGGACAGCGCTGGTATGCGGGTGCGCTAAGCCTCAACTCGCCGGAGACTTTGCCGGCTTGAACGAGAACTTGCGATGTCCGACGAATCCGGAGACGGTCGTAAATCCCATGACCACTGCACCGGCGATGTATCCCGCGGCCGCCTTTGAGTTGGACGCGTGCGCCAGGATCGAGACCAGCGCATCATGGCCCGCGACGGCATCCTGCTCCTGATGCAGCATGCCTACCAGCGGCGCACGATGCGTGTGCAGCAGGGTCTGGAGAAGCCGCGTGAGAGCCGATAGAATCAGCAGCCCCGGCAGCATTCCCAGCCCGTAGACAGCGAAGCAGCGCAGCCACTCCATCAGGTAGTTGCCCTTGGTGCGGAAGACAACGAATTTGTAACCGAAGTAGGCTAAGGTGATGTTGATGGGGGTGGAGACGACCGAGGCGATGACGACGGCGAGATAGAGCAGGTGTTGCGGCAGAAGGTGCGAGAAGAGA
>CAXTJC010000459.1:0-2954 GCA_964244225.1 uncultured Acidobacteriaceae bacterium | reverse complement strand
AGGGCAGCACCATGGCGAGATAGAGAAGGACACCGGGAAGCCAGATGGTGCGGCGAAGCAGGCTCCACTCCCGGCGGAGCGCGGTGAAGAAGAAGATGATGACCAGGGCAAGGAAGGGCGCTACCGGTCCCTTGGCCAAGGTTGCCGCGGCTCCGAAGAAGTATAGGTCGAAGAGCCAGAACTTCTTTCCGGTCTCATACCAGGCATACCAGCCAAGCATGCCGATGCAGAACGGCGCGGCCAGCTGCATGTCGGTCGACGCGCCGCGGGCGAAGGCGACGATGCCGAGGCAGGATGCTGTGATGAGCGCGGCATCGAGGTGGCCGCCCGGCCGAAAGCGCCGCATGTGCAGGTAGATCAAGACGATCAGAGCGAGCGCGCCTGAGGAGGAGGGAAGCCGTGCCGACCAGTCCGAGACGCCAAACTCGCGGAAGAAGCCCATCGCGCGCCAGTAGTAGAGCGCCGGTTTTTCGAGCCACGGACGACCGTTGAGGATGGGAGTGACGGTTCCACCGGTCAGGCAGGCGTAGGAGTTTTTAAGGTCAACCGATCGCAGGCCGCGCGGCACGATGGTTGCGTGGACCTGGTCGCAGATGCCGTTATGCTGCGCCAGCATCTCTCGTGCGATCTGGGCATAGCGGGGCTCGTCCGCGCCGACCAAGCCAAGCTGATCTCCACCAAAGACCGGCACCAGGCCATAAAACAGGACGAACGCGGTGACGGAGAGCAGCAGCGCCAGCTCACGGAGGACCGACCCGCTGGGCGTCTCCCAGCCTAGACGAGTGAGAATGGTAGTAACACGGCCGGTCCGGGCGCTCTCAGGAGCGGGTTGTGACGTCTCTGCCATTCAGTGTCGCGTCAGATAAGGCTAACAGAGTCGCGAGCGACCTTCTCCCGCACCCTATCGATCACGCTTTCAAGCGATCCATGCATCAGGCAGCCACTGGCTGCACGATGCCCGCCTCCACCGAAGCTTTCGGCGACGCGCGCGACGTCCAGCTGGCTCTTGCTCCGCAGACTGAGCCGGTACTCCCCGGGATTGGGCAGCTCCACAGCAAAGAACGCAGCCTCAACGCCTGCAATGCCAACGAGATAGTTCACGACGCCGTCGCAGTCCTCGGCCATAGCCTGCAATCGCTCGAGATCGCCGAGAGTTGCCCAGCTCCAGGCGATCGTACCCTGGCGCTGCATATTTACCAGCGCCGCGCCGAGCAGACGGACCTTGCACTCCGGACTCGAAAAGCAGAGATCGTTAGCAATTCTTGCCGGATCGGCTCCCAGTCGGGCCAGCTCTGCCGCCGTTGAGAGCGTTGCGGGCGTGGTGGACCGGGAGGTAAAGCCGCCGGTGTCGGCCAGAATGGCGGCGTAGATGCAGCTGGCGGTCTCCGGCTTTACCGGCTGGCCCATGGCGACTAGAAGCTCGTAGACCATCGCGCCTACGGCGCAGGCGTCAGGGTCTATCCAGTTTAGATCGCCGTAGTTCCGGCCGCTGGCGTGGTGATCGATATTGATGAGGTAACGGCCCTCGAGCCCGCGTAAGCCGGTTCGCTCTACGCTGTCGCACTCGAGCACGACGACTGCCCGGAGACCGTCCGCGTCGCCAAAGCTTGGCGAGGTGGCATGACGAATCCGCTCGGCGCCCGGCAGCGTTCGATACACCGCGGGGACAGGGTCCGCCAGAACAATCTCCGTCCGGCAGCCGCGTGTCTCCAACAGATCCGACAAGCCCAGCAGAGAGCCAACCGCGTCGCCATCCGGGCGGCTGTGCGAGGTCAGCACGAAGGATCGCCCCGGCTGAAACTCCGACAAGATTCTCTCAATGCTGTTCGTGCGAACCATCATGGGGCCGGCTTTTCAACCTCAGCACTCAGCGTCTGAACGAATCGTCTTTCGCGCTTCCGCATACGTCCGAGAAGCTCGTCCATTCGCCCTGTCATCTTCTCGGAGCGATCGATGGCAAAGGTGAGCTCTGGTACGTGGCGAACGCCCATGCGATCGCGCAACTGGGAGCGGATGAACGCCCGAGCTGTCATCAGCCCGGCTAGTGTGTCCTCTTCCTCTTGATCGCCGCCATGCACGGCTACGAAGACCCTGGCAGACTTGCCTCCGGGAGCCAACACCACATCCGTGACATAGCTGGGAGCAATCCTTGGGTCCGACAGCTCGCCTTCAAGCATTGCGCCGATCTCTTCCGAGAAGGTGTTTGCTACACGATTGCGGTGGTGTGTTCTTGCACGGTGCTCAGGCATCGATAAGTCGTCCGGTGAAGCCAAGATTATCAGAGTTTGTCAGGGTCGCTGAGAGAACTGTCGTACCCGGCTGTAGGGTCACTCAAAAGCTCCAGGTCGTCGCCGGCGTCGTCGGCCAGCGTCTCGGCGAACGTGTCTGTTAGCAATGCGCCGAAGCGGTTGGCGTGCCGAGTCGCGGCTCGTTCCACGGTAGCCAACTGCCCGGCAAGATAGCGCACCGATGCCGATACAGCCACGATCTCGATCGTCGCTCGATTCCAGACCAGAGCACCATCCGTCTCAGCGATGGAGATGTTGAAGTTATGCCGTAGTGCATCTTTCATCGAACGGACAACCTGCCGCCTGTCCTTAAGAGACTGAGCGTGCGGTATTTCCAGCTCGAGGGTCAGCTTGGCAACCGGCATAGAAGAGACAGGGAAAGGCCAAAAATTGGTCGGGGCGAGAGGATTCGAACCTCCGACCCCCTGGTCCCGAACCAGGTGCGCTACCAGACTGCGCTACGCCCCGAACCGCGGTGTTGACGGGAGTTTGCCGGTGCGCGGCGGCGAGCCGCCGAGAGATCTGAGGCGAAAGCCGCAGGCGCGCTCCAACTCTGGTGAGTTTAGCAGAGCGCTGCGGGCGGCGCATGCGCGACAGGATGCCGGCCGCCGTCATCTAACGGGAAAGGGAGTAGAAGATGAGAGTGCGCGACCGAGGCGATATCCG
>CAXTJC010000458.1:0-2956 GCA_964244225.1 uncultured Acidobacteriaceae bacterium | reverse complement strand
TATCGTACCAGCACCACCGCACTCCGTATCCGCCGCCCCAGATGCCGCTCCAGCAGCCCGACCCCAAACCGCAGCAACTCTATCTCCCATACCCGCTCGGTCGCCTCCATGACAAACTCCGCAACTCCAACCCGAAACATCCGCGCCACGGCCATCACCGACTCGCCCGACAGCCGCACACTTCCGCCCCGCCTGTCGTCCTCGCACGTCACCCCATCGGCCGTCGGCGACCACCATACATCGCCTCCACGCAGATCCAGCCCACACACCACGCAGTGTCCCAGCTCCGGCATCCACCCCATCAGCCGCGCCATCCACAGGCAGAAGTACGCCGCCGGCGTCACCACCCGGCCCGCCCGCATCTCCCCCAGCACCGCCACCGCCAGCCGAAACACCGCATCCTCGGGCGCCATCTCCGGCAGCGCCTCCTCCAGCACCTCCGCCATCAGCTGCAGCCCCGCCGTCCGCTCCCAGTCGATCTCCCCCCGCAGCGGCGACGCCACAATCTCAAACGCATCCATCCGCATCAGGTCCTGCTTCGGCCGCTCCGCGTACGTCGCCCGCACCATCGTCATCGGCTCCAGCGCCCCGCCGAACCGCCGCCGGCTCCGCAGCGCATGCCGCGCCACTCCCTTCACCCGCCCCTGCTCCCGGGTAAACAGGCTCACCAGCAGGTCCGCCTCCAGAAATGGCCAGGTCCGCAGCACGATCGCCTCGCCCACATGCACCGTCACCCGTCCCTCAGCCACCACTATCACCGCCCAAACTGCCGCAGATGGTGATCCGTATGCAGGTATCCCCACCGCATCCAGTCCCATGGCGACATCCGTCCCAGCATCGGGTGATCGTTGCTGTTCTCCTCCATCCGCAAAAACCGCCCGTACGCCTCCAGCATCTCTCGCTTCTCTTCGTCAAAGCTCATTGAACTCGCCTGCATCTGCCGCAACTCTGTCACTGTCTGAAGGTTCTTCGGCCATCGCATCGGTACTCTCAATGCAAGATACTTCGTCACCGCCATCGGAAGCGGTCCCGGCAGCGGCCTCACCTTGCGCTCACCGATCGCCATCGCGAACGCCCCGCGCAGATGCAACACGGCCTGCTGCGCCGTCATCACCCCCCACCGGCGCTCATCGTCCTCCCGCAACGCCTCCATGCGCCGGCGAAGCTCATCAACAACTCCAGCACTCGCCAGTGACTGCATCACCTACAGCTCCCGCAACGAACAACGCGCAGCCCCGAAGAGCCGCGCGCCATAGAACCAACGAGGAACGAACACCGTAGAACGGAAACGTCCGTCTACCGTCCGAAGTGCGCCGCGTTCGTCTCCTGAAAATTCGCCCACTTCTCCGGCAGATCGTCGCCCGCGTAGATCGCCGAAACCGGGCACACCGGCACGCACGCGCCGCAGTCGATGCACTCCACCGGATCGATAAACAACTGCTGCGCGTCCGAGTAGCCGTTCTCATCCTTCTTCGGATGAATACAATCCACCGGGCAAGCGTCCACGCACGCCGAATCCTTCGTGCCGATGCAGGGTTCCGCAATTACATACGCCATCTCAAATCCTCCAAAACGTTGCTAGATGTCTGCTGTCCAGACCCTGATTCTAGCAGGATGCGCCCCTCGCACAAAAACCCCAACTGCGCGTCCCATCAACAAGCAAACCCTCATTTCCCCTCTGCCGCGCGTCGCTCCGCAAACTCCCTCGCCGAGGGAATCGGCCGCATCTCCCGTCCGGCAAACATCTCCGTAAACACATGCACCAGCTCGCCCTGGATCAGCCCATTCGTCGCCAGCGTCTCGCGGCTGTCGAGCGTAAACGTGCTTCCATCAAAGCGCGTCACCACTCCGCCCGCCTCCCGCACCAGCAGCACCCCAGCCGACACATCCCACGGGTTAAGCTTGAACTCCCAAAAGCCATCCAGCCGTCCGCACGCCACATACGCCAAATCGAGCGCCGCCGACCCCGCCCGCCGCACCCCATGCGACCGCAGCGTAATCTCCTGATAAAAATGCACATTCGGCGATTCATGCCGCTTCTTACTCGGAAACCCAGTCGCCGTCAGCGACTCCTGCATCGACTTCACCTTCGACACATGCACCTGCCGCCCGTTCAGCCACGCGCCCTTACCCTTCTCCGTGACGAACATCTCATCGCGCAGCGCGTCATAGATCACCCCAGCAATCAGTTCCCCATCCGCATCCGCCGCCAGTCCCTTCGCTCGCTGCTCACATCCCATCACCACGCAGAACGCCGGAAATCCGTGCGCAAAGTTCGTCGTCCCATCGAGCGGATCCACATACCAGCGGAACTCCGCATCCAGTCCCTCGCGCGTCCCCTCCTCGCCGTAGATCCCATGCCCGGGAAACCTCGCCTTGATCTGCGCGACAATCAACGCCTCACTCGCCCGGTCCGCCTCGGTCACGATGTCCACGTCGCCCTTGTACTCCGCCGTCACACCCTTCTCGTAATAGCTCTTCAGCAGCGCCCCCGCCTCACGCGCAATCTCCGACGCCTTTCCAGCCAGCTCCATCTCCACCACACCATCCTCCGTAGTATTCATCGGCCTCACGCGCCAAGTGTTTAGCGAGCGTCCGCGTAGTACCCATTACGGTATCGCAGCCCATCCTTCGCCGCGAGCCCTGCATCCGTCAGCTTCACCTTAATCTTGCGAAAGCTCGTATCCCGATCGCCCTTCGGCGCATAATACCCGATCACATATTGCGTCCGCAGATCGTCCGACACCCGCGCAAACGCCTTCTCGAGATCATTCGGATCCTCCACGTAGTAGTACTTCCCACCCGTGTCCTCGCTCATCGTGATCAGCGCGTGCTCGCCACCCGTATTGCGCCCCGCATCCGCCGCAATCGGCACGATGATGATCGAGTAGAGCATCGCTCCCGCCCGCTGTGCCTGCTCCACCGCCTGCCGGTAGGTCGACTTGTTCTTCGTGTC
>CAXTJC010000457.1:0-2969 GCA_964244225.1 uncultured Acidobacteriaceae bacterium | reverse complement strand
GCCGCTGCCGCTAGCACTGTGACTCCTCCACCGGTCACACTCTCCTCTGCGATGTAGTTCGCGCCGCCCGCAGCCGTCCGCTGCTGGAGCATCCGGCCAGTCACAGCGGCAAACACCGGCGTTACCGCAACCTCCCGGCTCACAGTCGCGGTCCGCGCCAGCACATCGCGCACGGCATCGACACCGGAGGCGGCCGCAACCCAGCCGATGAACTGCGGATGCCCGGCGAGCGATGCGATCGACTCCACCGGCAGGGCTTCATTTCGTTCTTCGAGCAGAACCAGCGGCAGCGGCGACCGGTCCGCCACAGCCTGCGCCAGCGTCCGCTGCTCGCTCGCAGACGCACCGTTCGCCAGCCGGGGCAGGCGCAGCAGCGCGACGTCATACGCGAGCGCCGCGGCCGCCTCCGCAAGCTCAAGCGTCCCCCGCACACCCTCGCGCGAAATGTCCGCCAGCAGCACCGTCTCCCGCGCCGTTGCCTCCGCCACGCTCTTCAATGCCAGCCGCTGCTCCTCATCGCTCAGCCGCGCCGCTTCGCCAACCGGGGTCAGTACCGCCAGCCCGGCAGCCAGGGTCCGCGAGTACCGCTCCGCATTATGTTCCAGCTTCCGCAGATAGAGCCGGCCATCCGCATAGAACGGCGTGGTCAGCGGCAGAAAAAGTCCCTCAAGCAGCATCCTTCCATCTTACCCAGCCGCATTCGTTCCTCCCACCTCCCGACAAAGAACGTGACCAACCCGGACCATGACGCGAAAGATGTAGCCGAAACTCGATCTCGCCGCCGCAATCTCCAGTACGCTGAAATCCGATGAACACGCGCGACATCTCGAAAGACAAGTCCGTCGGTGAGCTCGGCCGCGAAGCCTTCTGGTTTCTCACGCACACGCTGCTGGCTGTCGTCGTACTTGCGCTCGTGATCGGCGGCATGTCGCTCGCGCACCCCGATCCCGACGCAACCTCACCCAAGTTGCTGGCCACCGTGCTCTCGCTCTTCGTTCCCATGGTTGGCGGTTTTCTTCTCTCACGCCTCCACCACAACGAGATCGCCCGTTACGTCTGGATCTCCGGTCTGCTTCTCTTCTCCGTCATCTGCGTCTGGGTCATCGATCTGCCGACCGGCAATGGCCTCTGCGAGGACTGCGCCGGCCACGTCACCGAACGCCTGTGGCGCACCTTTTTTTCAATCAGCAACGGAAGCGGCCTGATGGGCGGCGACGGCCTGATCATCGGGACCTGGCTGCCACTTTCGATGATCGGCTACGCCGTCGGCTCACACTTCGGCCTCGAAGAGTAGCACTCCATCACACGGTTACAGCCTGCTTCGCATGCAGCTCCTGCAGTGAGACCACATCCACCCGGCCACCTTGCAATGCCGCGATGCCCTCAGCCGCCGCTCGCGCCGCCGCAATCGTCGTGATCGTCGGAATCCTCGCCAGCACCGCCGCCCGCCGTATCGCCTTCTCATCGAAGAACGTGTCCTGCCCGCGCGGCGTGTTGATGATCAGCTGGATGCGGTCGCCCTTGATCAGATCGACCACATTCGGCCGCCCTTCCTTAACCTTGTAGACCCGCTCCGACCGCAGCCCGGCCTGCTCCAGCACGTCGGCCGTTCCATGCGTCGCCACCAGATGAAAGCCCAACTCCATGAAGTGCTTCGCCAGTCCAACCACGCTGGCCTTATCGTGGTCGTTCACACTCAGGAAAACCGTGCCTCGAACCGGCAGCATCTGCCCCGCGGCGATCTGCGCCTTGGCGAACGCCTCGCCGAAAGTCTCGGCAACACCCATCACCTCGCCAGTCGATCGCATCTCCGGCCCGAGAACCGGATCGACCCCCGGAAACTTGCCCCACGGAAACACCGGCGACTTCACGAAGTAGCGTGATCCCGTCTCGAGATCCTTGCCCGAGGCCATCTGCTCCGGCAGCAGCTCGTGCAGGCTCTTGCCGGTCATAATGCGCGAAGCAATCTTCGCCAGCGGAACCCCGGTCGCCTTCGACACATACGGCACCGTCCGCGACGCCCGCGGATTCACCTCGATCACGTACACCGTGCCGCGCTGAATGGCGAACTGCAGATTCACCAGGCCGCGCACATCGAGCGCCAGCGCCAGCTTGCGCGTGTACGCGCGGATCGTCTCCAGCACCTCCCCACTCAGATCGACCGACGGCAACACGCAGGAGGAGTCGCCCGAGTGAATGCCGGCCTCTTCGATATGCTGCATAATCCCGGCAATCAGCACGTCCTTGCCGTCACACAGCGCGTCCACATCCACCTCAGTTGCCTCTTCGAGAAAGTGGTCGATCAGCACCGGACGCTCCTGCGAGTACTCGATCGCCGTGCTCATGTACTGCACGATCGCCGGCTTGTCATACGCAATCACCATCGCCCGTCCGCCCAGCACATACGAGGGCCGCAGCAGCACCGGATATCCGACCCGCTCCGCGCCCGCCGTCGCCTCGGCCACACTGGTCGCCATCGCGCCCTGCGGCTGCGGAATCTCAAGCTCCTCAATCAGCTTGCCGAAGCGCTTCCGATCCTCCGCCAGATCGATCGACTCCGGCGACGTGCCAATGATCGGCACACCGGCCTTCTTCAGCGGCAGCGACAGATTCAGCGGCGTCTGCCCGCCAAACTGCACAATCATTCCGATCTCCGCGCCGCCCGATGCCTCGTGCTCGTACACCGCCAGCACATCCTCAAGTGTCAGCGCCTCGAAGTACAGCCGGTCGCTGGTGTCGTAGTCGGTTGAGACCGTCTCCGGATTGCAGTTCACCATGATGGTCTCGAAGCCGTCTTCTCTCAGAGCGAACGCCGCATGGCAGCAGCAGTAGTCGAACTCAATGCCCTGCCCGATCCGGTTCGGTCCCGACCCTAGAATCATCACCTTCTTGCGCGGCGTCGGCGCAGCCTCATCCTCCTCGTCGTAGCAGCTATAGAGATACGGCGTGAAGCTCTCGAACTCCGCCGC
>CAXTJC010000456.1:0-2991 GCA_964244225.1 uncultured Acidobacteriaceae bacterium | reverse complement strand
AGCTTGCCGATCTTCGGATCCTTCAGCAATCCCCGCAGCAAGCTCACAAAGCCCATCGTCGTCGAGACCTCGCGCCCCTTCGACCCGCCCGTCCACTCCGCCAGAGCGCTCAGCTCGGGAGCCTTAAAGTCACTCGCCGGCACCTCCCGCTTCGGCAGATACCCGCCCAGCTCCTTCCGCCGCGCATGCAGGTACTGGATCTCCGGAGCATCATCCGCCGGCTTGTAGAACGCCCCATCCTTCGCCGCGCCCTCCGGCAGCGGAATGTCAAAGCGCTTCACAAACGCCGTCACGCCCTCATCCGTCAGCTTCTTCTCCTGGTGGCTCGCATTGCGCGCCTCGGTCGACCCCAGCCCGTAGCCCTTTACGGTCTTTGCCAGAATCACCGTAGGCCCGCCCTTGTGCTCGATCGCCCGCTTGTAGGCGTTGTATATCTTCAGCGGATCGTGCCCGCCGCGGTGCAGCCGCGCCAGCTCCTCATCCGTCTTATCGGCAACCAGCTCCAGAAGTTCAGGGTATCGGCCAAAAAACTCTCGCCGCAGATACGCGCCACCCTTCGCCTTGAACGCCTGGAAGTCGCCGTCAACGCACTCTTCCATCCGCTTCAGCAGCAGCCCCTTGTGGTCCCGCGCGAACAGTTCATCCCAGTCCGAGCCCCACACCACCTTGATCACATTCCATCCCGCCCCGCGAAACACACCCTCCAGCTCGTCGATAATCCGCTTGTTGCCACGCACCGGCCCATCCAGCCGCTGCAGGTTGCAGTTCACCACGAAGATCAGGTTGTCCAGGTTCTCCCGGCTCCCCAGCCCGATCGCCCCCAGCGTATCCACCTCGTCCGTCTCACCATCGCCGACAAATGCCCACACCTTGCGATCCGTCTTCTCGATCAGCCCGCGGTTCTCGAGATAGCGCATAAACCGCGCCTGGTAGATCGCATTCAGCGGCCCAATCCCCATCGATACCGTCGGGAACCGCCAAAAGTCCGGCATCAGCCACGGATGCGGATAGCTCGACAGCGCCGGCTCACCGCGCAGCTCATGCCGGAAGTTCCCCAGCCGCTTCTCATCGAAGCGTCCTTCCAGAAACGCCCGCGCATACACCCCCGGCGACGCATGCCCCTGGAAGTAAATAAAGTCCCCAGGCTGTTCCTGCCCGTCCGCGCCTTGGTACTTCGCCCGAAAGAAATGATTAAACCCAACCTCCAGCAGCGTCGCCAACGACGAATACGTCGAGATATGCCCACCAATCCCGGCGTCTTTCTTGTTCTGCCCATGCACCATCGCCATAGCGTTCCAGCGAATCAGCGCCTCCACCCGCTTCTCCATCGCGCGGTCGCCCGGATACGGCACCTCGTCGTGCTTCGGAATCGTGTTCAGGTACGGCGTCGTCAGCTCGCTCGCCACCGGCACCCCGGCCTCGCGCGCCCGCGATCGCAGCGCCTCAATCACCTCCGCGCCCTGCTCCCAGTCCGCCGCTACAACGTCATCAAACGCCTCAATCCACTCCGCAACCTCGGCGGAAAAATCCAGCTTTACGGCATCGTCAACCTTCGTCGTCATCGCTCGTCCCCAGGAAAATCTCTGCCCGCCTAGTCCGTCCAGCACCGCTGCGGTATTTGCTTATAACGATATAAGCACCGCACCTAATCCGTCACCTGTGAGCCTTTGTTCTTCTTGGAGTCTTTGCTTTTCTTGTTTGTCATTCCGAGCGAAGCCGAGGAACCTGCTTTTGCCTCTAAACGCGGAGCGAAGCGACGTACCTGTTTGCCTTTGCTTTTCTTGGTTGTCATTCCGAGCGAAGCCGAGGAACCTGCTTCTCGCCTTTACGACGGAGCGAAGCGACGTACCTTCCTGTCAGCTATGCCCCTACGTCGAATAATCCGCATTGATCCGCACATACTCCGCCGTCAGATCGCACGTCACAAACCGGCACTCCGCCTCGCCCCGCCCCAGATCGATCGCGATTGTGTACTCCCGCTCCAGCATCTCCGCATGCGCCGCTCGCTCGTCGTAGCCCTCCACCCGCATGCCATGGGCAAACACCGGCACCTCGCCGATTGTGATCGTCATGCGCTCCGCCTCCACCGGCACCCCGCTCCGCCCCGCCGCCGCCAGCAGCCGTCCCCAGTTCGGGTCCGCGCTTGACCACGCCGTCTTGCACAGCGGAGAGTTCGCAATCGTGCGCGCCACCAGCTTCGCCTCCGCCTCGGTCTCGGCGCCCGATACGTTCAGCACCACGACATGCCCAGCACCCTCGCCGTCCTGCACAATCTGCTGCGCCAGCGACCGGCACACCAGCGTCATCGCACTCGCAAACGCCTCGCGCACCCGTGCATCCGCCTTCACTCCGCTGGCCCCGCTCGCCAGCAGCAGGACGGTGTCGTTGGTTGAGGTATCCCCATCGATCGAGATCGAGTTGAAGCTTGTCTCCACCGCCGGCGCCAGCAGCGCCCGCAGGTCCTCCGCCTCTGCCGTCAGATCCGTAAAGAGATACACCAGCATCGTCGCGTGCGGCGCCGCCGCCGTCTCAACCGGCACTCCCAGCTGCGGCGCAATCATCCCCGCGCCCTTGCACACCCCCAGCAGCCGAACCTCGGCCCCGTCCACATCCACCACCGCCCGCGCCACCTTCATCCGCGTGTCGGTGGTCAGAATCGCCTGCGCAAAAGCCTCCGCATGCTCGGCCGTCGCGCCCATCGCCTCGCGCAGCGCCGGCATCGCGGCCATCACCTTCTCCGCCGGAAACGGCACGCCGATAATCCCCGTCGAGGAAGGGAAGACCTCGTCAAAGATGCATCCCATCGCCTCGGCCGCCGCCACGCACGTCTGCCGGCATGCTTCGATCCCCGCCGCCCCCGTCGCGCAGTTCGCATTGCCCGCGTTGACCAGCACGGCGCTCACCCGTCCGCCGGTCTTCGCCAGGTACTCCCGCCCAACCGTCAGCGGAGCCGCCACGACAGCATTCTGCGTATAACTTGCCGCCGCCACC
>CAXTJC010000455.1:0-2993 GCA_964244225.1 uncultured Acidobacteriaceae bacterium | reverse complement strand
GTCGGCGCCGCCTCCTGCGCCCCATGAAGCGACGCCAGATACACCGCGCCCCGTCCAAATCGCTGCTGCAGCGTCTCCACCGCCCGGTTCGCAGCCGCCCGCGCACCCGCCTGCTCCGGCGGAAACAAGCTCGGCGTCGGCGTCGCCTGCAGATCCGTCAGAAACACACACAGGCTTGCCGGCGTATGGTTTGGCGAGCCCTCCCAGAGCGGCAGAAAGTGCGCCTGTAGGCTAAAGATATCCTGGCACGCCGGAATCGGGCAGTGCGCCTCAAACACAAAGCTGTGGTCCAGGTGGTAGATCGCCAGTCCCAGCCCGCACGCCCACATCTCCTTCCGCCGCAGCTTGGCCGCGCAGTCCAGCAGCATCTTCAGCGCCGTCTGCCGGCAGCCCTCGCGCGTTCGCAGCTTCGGCGGCAGAATATGCTGCCGGCTGATGCTCCAGGCCGGCTTTGCCGCGGGCTCCGGCAGGTCCTCCCCCTGCAGCTCCAGCCACATCCGCTCCCCCAGCACGCTGCCCCACAGCGCGCCCAGCCGCTCCCGGCTTAGCCGGCTCAGCTCCCGCACTGTCGTCACCCCCGCCCGCTCCAGCCGGCGCTCCATCCGCCGTCCGATCCCCGGCACATCCCCGAGCGCCAGCCCATCCAGCGCCTCCGGCAGCTCTCCCCGTTCAATCGCCCGCAGCCCGTCCGGCTTCTGCATCTCGCCCGCGATCTTCGCCAGCAGCCGGTTCGGTCCCAGCCCGATCGAGCAGCGCAGCGTTGCTCCCGCCCGCCGCCGAATCTGCTCCTTCACCTCCTCCGCCAGCGCCAGCGCCCTCGCGCGCTCCCGCTGCCGCCCCATCAGCCGGCACGCAAACTCATCGCACGAGAGCACCGCCTCGATCGGCAGACACTGCTCGATCGCCGCCAGAATGCGATGATGCATCTCCACGTAGACCCGCGGCCGCGACTCCACCAGCACGATCTCCGGGCAACGCGCCCGCGCCTCCCGCACCCCCACCCCGGTCCGCAGCCCATACCGCCGCGCCTCGTAACTCACCGCGATGCAGCAGGTCGTCTCCGCCATCACCGGCACCACGGCAACCGGCCGCCCCCGGAGCTCCGGCCGCAGCTACTGCTCCACCGACGTGAAGTATGAGTTCAGATCCAGAAAGAGACAGTTCAGCGATGGCGGAGACATGCGTTGACTGTAAGCGAACAAAAAGCGAATATCAATGCCAAACTTTTACCCCAAATCCACCCCCGCAAACCGCCCCGCCAAACCACCTGCGATAGACTCAAGCGACCCATGCCACCCGCGCCCCCTCGCCAGTTCGATCCGGCCGCCCTCGCGAACTACATGCTGGATCACGCCTACGACGAGATGTTTGAGGCGCGCGACGCCCTCCACCCCCACTACCAGCCTCTGCTCAACCACTTCGCCGCCCTCCCGCCCGACGAGCTCCAGCGCCGCAAGCAGGCCGCCGACCTCTCCTTCCTCAACCAGGGCATCACCTTCACCGTCTACGGCCGCGACGAAGGCACCGAGCGCATCTTCCCCTACGACCTTCTTCCGCGCATCATCACCGCCGCCGAGTGGGAGACCGTCGAGCGCGGCCTCACCCAGCGCATCGTCGCCCTCAACCTCTTCCTCAAAGACATCTACAATGAGGGCCGCATCCTCGACGACGGCATCGTCCCCCGCGAGGTCGTCTACTCCTGCAAGCACTACCGCCGCCAGATGGCCGGCCTCCAGGTCCCGCGCAACGTCTACATCGCCGTCTGCGGCACCGATCTCATCCGCCTGGAATCGGGCGAGTTCGTCGTCCTCGAAGACAATCTCCGCGTCCCCTCCGGCGTCAGCTACATGCTCACCAACCGCCGCGTGATGAAGCGCATCTTCCCCCATCTCTTTCGCACCTACAACGTCCGTCCCATCGAGCAGTACACCCAGCTCCTGCTCGGCAGCCTGCGC
This sequence comes from uncultured Acidobacteriaceae bacterium, assembly GCA_964244225.1. GTDB lineage: Bacteria > Acidobacteriota > Terriglobia > Terriglobales > Acidobacteriaceae > Edaphobacter. The sequence continues at coordinate 1,038 of CAXTJC010000455.1, read as the reverse complement.
TCGCTCGCCCCCGAAGGCCGCCCCGAGCCCAACATCGTCCTTCTCTCGCCCGGCGTCTTCAACTCCGCCTACTTCGAGCACGCCTACCTGGCCCGCCAGATGGGCATCGAGCTCGTCGAAGGCCGCGACCTCGTCACGCATGACAACGTCGTCTACATGCGAACGACATCCGGCCTGCGCCGCGTCGACGTCATCTACCGCCGCGTCGACGACGACTTCATCGATCCGCTCGCCTTCCGCGGCGACTCCATCCTCGGCGTCTCCGGCCTCTTCAACGCGTACCGCGCCGGCAACGTCACCCTCGCCAACGCCTTCGGCACCGGCGTCGCCGACGATAAGGCCCTCTACGCCTACGTCCCCGACATCATCAAGTACTACCTCTCCGAAGAGCCCGTCCTCAAGAACGTCGAAACCTTCCTGCTCACCCGCCCCAAAGAGCGCCAGCACGTCCTCGCCAACCTCGACAAGCTCGTCGTCAAAGCCGTCGGCGAGTCCGGCGGCTACGGCATGCTCATCGGCCCGCAGTCCACCGCCGACCAGCGCGAAGACTTCGCCCGCCGCATCGAGGCCGACCCCCGCAACTACATCGCCCAGCCCACCATCAGCTTCTCCCGCGCCCCCTGCCTCATCGAAGACGCCCTCGAGCCCCGCCACGTCGACCTCCGCCCCTACGTCCTCTACGGCGACAAGGTCACCATCGTCCCCGGCGGCCTAACCCGCGTCGCCCTCAAACGCGGCTCCCTCGTAGTCAACAGCTCGCAGGGCGGCGGCAGCAAAGACACCTGGGTGCTGAGCGAGTAATCGTGACCAGCTCTACAAAATTTGCAGAAGAGTGGCGTCTTATCTTTCTGAAAGAAGTAGCTGCAAACCTACAGATTTGTAGTTACAGGTAAGATATGATCAAGTTTAGCTGGGACGACGAGAAGAACGAAACGAATCTGGAGAAACACGGTCTCGGCTTTGAGCTCGCATCTATCGTTTTTGACGATCCATTCGCTCTGCTTGATGAGTATCAGCAGCACGAGGAAGAACTTCGAG
>CAXTJC010000454.1:0-2999 GCA_964244225.1 uncultured Acidobacteriaceae bacterium | reverse complement strand
CGCTATGACTTATCTCCCAACTACCAATAAATAGCTCTTGTACCACAACTATCCCACGAAGCCGAGCACTACACCTTTCTCGCGCGCGTGACCGAGCGCGTCTCCGCCGAGGGCAAAGTCATCGTCGTCACGATCAAGCCCGGCGCCTTCTCGCCCGCGAAATCAAACACCGTAGCAGCCGAGCAGTACGACCTCGATCTGAACCTGCCCGAGCGGCGGCTCGCCATTACGGGACGCACGACCGAGAAGACCGAACGCGTCTCGCTCGCCGACGCCGACATTGTCGTCGCAGGCGGCCGTGGCGTAGGCAGTCCGGAGGGCTTCGCGGCCTGCGTCGAAAGCCTTGCCGACCAGCTTGGCGGGGCCGTCGGCGCAACCCGCGCTGTGGTCGACTCCGGCTGGCGCCCGTATACCGAGCAGGTAGGGCAGACCGGAAAGACCGTGCAGCCGAAGGTGTACTTCGCCATCGGCATCTCGGGCGCGGTCCAGCACCTCTCCGGCATGGGTAAAAGCAAGCTGATTGTTGCCATCAACAAAGACTCCGAGGCGCCGATCTTCAAGGAAGCCGACTACGGCGTGATCGGTGATGTGAAGGAGATTGTGCCCGCACTCATTCGCGAGTTGAAGAACACGCCCTAACGCTCCATGCTCGACCAGACGGCCCGGTACCCGATGCTCTCACTCTCGCAGAAACTTCTCTTCGCGATCTTCGCCGTCATCATGGGAACGCTGGGAGCGTACGGCTTTTATCGCCTCTACCGGCGTATTCGGCGGGGACGCAGCGACACGGACGCGCGCTTCAACCAGCTTCCGCGACGGCTCTGGTCCGCACTGGTCACTACACTCACCCAGAGCCGCACCTTCCGCAAGCGCCCCTGGATCAGCTTCTTTCACTCGCTCATTTTTTACGGCTTCGTGTTCTACCTGTTGGTCAATCTGGTCGATGCTATCGACGGGTACGTCCCGCTGTCGTTCCAGTCGCTCGGCCTCGCGGGCAACATCTACGTGCTGCTGGCGGATGTTCTTAGCGCGCTTGTCCTCGTCGGCGTCATCGCCCTGGTGATCCGGCGCTTTCTGCTGCCCAGCCGCCGCGACTTCAGCTTCAACGAGCGGACACTGCTGCATAAGGACGTCAAGCAGCAATACATCACGCGCGATTCAATCATCGTCTCTACCTTCATCCTGTTTCACGTAGGCAGCCGGGCGATCGGCGCGGGTGCAAAGCTGGCGCTCGACGGGCCCGACCATTTCGCACCGTTCGCAACGCTGCTCTCGCATCTGTTCACACCGCAGAACGCCGCGGCCTGGCGCATCTTCGGCTACTGGGGCGCGCTCGGCAGCGTGCTCGCCTTTCTCGCCTACTTTCCGTACTCCAAGCACATTCATATCTTTATTGCCCCCGCGAAGTACGTCGTCGCTCGCGATGTGCCCACAGGTGTGCTGCCCGCAATGGTGCTTGATATGGAGGCCGAAGAGCCGAAGCTGGGTGCGAGCAAGCTCGAGGACCTGGCGTGGCCGCGCCTGCTCGACGCCTACGCCTGCATCCAGTGCAATCGCTGCCAGGAGGTCTGCCCCGCGACCGCGACCGGTAAAGCTCTTAGCCCGTCCGCGCTCGAAATCAATAAGCGCATGGAGCTGAACGAGCTCACCAAACATCAGCCCAACTTTGAAAGCGGCGCGCCCAGCCCGCATCCTCTGCTCACCTTTGCGCTCTCGCCGGAGGCCGCCTGGGCCTGCACAACCTGCGGTGCCTGTATCGACGTATGTCCCGTGGGCGATGAGCCTATGCTCGACATCATCGATGTTCGCCGTGAGCAGGTCATGATTCAGGGCGAGTTCCCTGCGCAATTGCAGACCGCCTTCCGCGGCATGGAACGCGCCAAGAACCCGTGGGGCATCAATCACGAAAAGCGCATGGACTGGGCCGAGGGCCTGTCGGTCAAGACCACTGACGAGAATCCGGAGCCGGACGTGCTCTTCTGGGTCGGCTGCGCGGCCAGCTACGATCCCCAGTCGCAGAAAACCGCACGCGCCTTTGTGCAGCTGCTAAACCATGCCGAAGTTGACTTCGCCGTGCTGGGCAAGCGCGAGTGCTGCACCGGAGACACCGCGCGCCGCGCCGGTAACGAGTACCTCTATCGCCAGCTTGCCGACCAGAACGTCGCCACCCTGAACGAGATCAAGCCCAAGCTGATCGTCGCCACTTGCCCGCACTGCATGAACGCGGTCGGCAAGGAGTACGCACAGCTGGGCGGCGACTACAAGGTCATACACCACACCGAATATCTGGAGTCGCTCGTCGCCGAGGGCCGGCTGGTCGCCGATCAGGGCACGGCTACCGTGGCCTACCACGATCCCTGCTATCTCGGCCGCCACAATGGTATCTACGACGCTCCGCGCAACGTGCTGAACATCCTCAACAACACTGTAGTGGAGCTGCCGCGCAACCGCGAAAACGGCTTCTGCTGCGGCGCTGGTGGCGCCCAGTTCTGGAAGGAAGAAGAGCCAGGCGAAGAGCGTATCGCCAGCAACCGCCTGCGCGAGGTGGAGCAGAGTCTGGCGGGCGCGGAGGAGCGGGTGCTCGCCGTCGGCTGCCCCTTCTGCAAGAGCATGCTCGGCAGCACGCCGACAGAGGGCGCGGAACCGGTCGTGATCAAGGACGTGGCAGAGTTGCTTCTCGAAGGCGTGCAACGGCGGTCGCCCGAAAGATTCGCCCTGCCCGGTAAGGCGCAAGCTTCGCAGCAGCAACCGGCAACTTCCGTAGCGGACCACATGCAGCCTCTTGCTGTTGCGATGCCGTCTGTAGCCATCGCTGACCAGTTTCAGTCCGGGGTCGCGCCCGCCATGGAATCGTCTATCAAACCATCTCCGGCGACACCACCCAACCCCGCCTCACCGAGCCGCAAGAGCCGGCCGCCGAACCACCCAGCCGCGCCCGCGCCGCCACCAAAAAATAGCCCAAAGCCAGCACCGCCCGCAAGGCAACCCGCATCAATCAC
>CAXTJC010000453.1:1421-3002 GCA_964244225.1 uncultured Acidobacteriaceae bacterium | reverse complement strand
ATGGCGTGGCTTTTATCCATGGCCGGGGGCGCATACGATGTTTCGCGGCAAGAAGCTGATCGTGCACGGGATGATTATGGCGACGATGGAAGACGTGAACGAACCGCTCGAAATGACGCGGGAGGGAGAGCTGGTGGCGGCAGGAGAGCGGCTGCTGGTGGTGTGTGGCGGAATGAGCGTGCTGGAGCTGCGAGAGGTGCAGATGGAGGGCAAGAGACGGATGCAGGCGGCGGAGTTTCTGCGTGGGTACCAGGTGAAGGGCGGCGAGCGGCTTGGCTGAACGGCGCGGTGGCGCGGGCGGGCAAGGCGGAGCGAAGCCGGGCTCCCTGCGTTCGGGCTCAACGCAGCGGGGGGCGCGGGCGGAGATCCGTCCAGCGGCAGCGGCACGTAAGCCGGAGACAGTTTCCGCGGCGCGGCGGGCGGCATTCCGGGTGCTGCTGGAGGTTGGAGCGGGACGGGGGCACTCGGATGAGCTGCTGCACGCGGGCGGGAGCGGGGCGGCGCTTGAGGGGTTGAGCGAGGCGGATCGCGGGCTGGCGATGGCGCTGGTGATGGGTGTGCTGCGCTGGCAGATCGCGCTCGACGCACGGCTGCGGGTGTTGTTTGCGCGGCCGGAGAGCGTGGTGGTCGAGGAGGTGATGGTGGCTCTGCGGATGGGGGCGTTTCAGCTGCTGCACATGGACCGGATCCCGGCGCACGCGGCGCTGAGCGAGAGTGTGGCACTGGTGCGGGCGGCGGGGCAGGAGTACGCGACGGGCATGGTGAATGCGGTGCTGCGGAAGGTTGCGGCCGGGCCGAAGACGCTGCCGTCGAAGATCTTCGAGACGGTACCTGCGATGGCGGAGCGGCTGGGGCATCCTGCGTGGCTGGTGGAGCGATGGGTGGCAGAGTACGGCCGAGCCGCGGCGATGCAGGTATGCGAGGCCGATCAGCGTGAGCCGGCGCCGGCCGGTCTGCTGGCGGAGATGGAGGGTGCGCCGGTGATGGATGAGGGATCGCGGCTGGTGGCGGAGCTGGCGGCGGCTGGCGTATTTGGTGAAGGTGCGCGAGAGCTGCGGGTATGGGACTGCTGCGCGGCGCCGGGCGGAAAGACGGCGGTGCTGGCGGCGCGGCTGCCTGGTGCGGAGGTGCTGGCGACGGACGTGAGTGCGCGCCGGCTGCGCATGATGGAGGAGCGGCTGGGAGCGGCGGCGGTCAGCGCCGGCCTGGGTGGGGCGGTGCGGTGCGTGGCGGCCGATGCGACGGCGCTGCCGGTGGCGGAGGGAATGTTCGACCTGGTGCTGTGCGATGTGCCATGCAGCGGCACGGGAACGCTGGGGAGGAATCCTGAGATCCGGCTGCGGCTGCAACCGGCGGAGATTCTGCGGCAGACCGTGCGGCAGCGGGAGATTCTGCGGGCGGCGCTAGGGCGTGTAGCGGAGGGAGGGCGGATGGTGTACTCCACGTGTTCGCTCGAGCCGGAGGAGTGCGAGCGGGTGGTGGATGCGGTGCTTGCGGCGGAGACGACGGCCTGGCGGCGAGTAGACGTTCGGGGTTTGCTGGATGAGTTGAGAGAGCTAGGAACGCTTCGCGGAGAGTTGG
>CAXTJC010000453.1:0-1321 GCA_964244225.1 uncultured Acidobacteriaceae bacterium | reverse complement strand
GTTCGGGGTTTGCTGGATGAGTTGAGAGAGCTAGGAACGCTTCGCGGAGAGTTGGTCGACGCGGTGCGGGATGGTGCGCTGCGGACGCTGCCGGGGGTGCATGCGATGGATGGGTTTTATGCGGTGGTGATGGAGCGTAGCTGGTCGAGTTAAGGATTTTCTAGCTTTCAGGAAGATGTTTCGCCGGTCCGAACAAAAGCAGGTTCCTCGCGCTGCTCGGAATGGAAGAAAGAAAAGCAAAGGACTTGTTCAGAGTCTCCCTTTGCAGGAAAGAAGAACTGCAGCAGATCCCTTCGGGATGACAACCAATCATCTTAAAGATTCAACCGAGTAGTGCGCCGGTGATGGCGATGGCGGCGATGGCGGCGGTCTCGGCGCGAAGGATGCGGGGGCCGAGGGTTACGGGCTGCCAGGCATGCGCGGTGAAGAGGTCGATCTCTTCGGGGGTCCAGCCGCCCTCGGGGCCGATGGCGAGCGCGATACTTCGGAGTTCGGCGGGAGCAAATACAGGGGTCTCTCCACTGCGCTGCGCTTCGGTCGAGATGACGGCGGTTGGGGACGGCCTTGCTTCGGTAGGGTTGAGAGATGATGTTGCGGCAGGTGCTGTTGTGTTGAGGGCTGTGAGCATTTGATGCAGGGCGGACTGGAGCGGGGTGGCCTGTTCGAGTTCGCTGAGGAGGATGCGGATGGGGGCGGTTTCGGCGATGAGCGCGGAACGGATCAGCGCCGGATCGGCGATCTCGGGAATGGAGGTGCGGCGGGACTGTTTGGAGGCTTCAAGGGCGATGCGGCGCCAGCGATCGACTCGTTTGGCGGCGGCCTGGGCGAGGTGCTTCTCGGTGCGGCGGGCGAGGATGGGGGTGATACGGTCGATGCCGAGTTCGGTGGCCTTTTCGACGGCCCACTCGAAGTGGTCGAACTTGAAGATGGCGAGCAGGAGGTGCAGGGGAAGGATAGTTTCTGCTTCGAGCTCTTCGTGGAGGGTGAAGACGACACGGACGGGCGAGACGGCGGCGATCTCGGCGCGGTGGAGGAAGCCGCCGGCGACGAGGTCGACGATCTGGCCGGGCTCGGCGCGGAGGACGCGGGCGAGGTGAACGGCCTGGTCGCCGGTGAGGGCGGCGGTGTGCTGATCGCGGTCCCAGATGTCGGCGATGAAACGGCGGCGGGTCATGAGGCTAGTTTATTGGCTGGATGACGGACAGGGGTGAGCGAGTCGATGGCCGGCTTCATAGCGAAGTTTTATGAGTGTAGCCGGAGCGCACAACTGCAGGTCTCTCCACTTCGCAAAACGAAGAAGCCGTTTTGCTTTCACCCCAAC
>CAXTJC010000452.1:0-3005 GCA_964244225.1 uncultured Acidobacteriaceae bacterium | reverse complement strand
CGCCGCGGTAGTCCGGTGGGCCGAAGTTGAGCAGGGAACGAACCGATTCGGTGGGGCCGCCAGCCTCCGGGCTGATGGTTCCAATGATGTGAAGAAGGCGCATGGTGGAGAACGTAGTCCTGTGCATAGTACCAGCGGACTGCTCAAGGCTGGTGAGAGAGGTAGTCAGGCGCGGAGACGACGGCCGACGTGCTCGAGCGCCGCACGAAGACCGAGGATGTCCTGATCGAAGCTCCAGGTTGAGATGCGTTCGCAGGCGCGCGCGCCCATGGCCGCCGCCGTGCCAGGTGTGGCGAGAACGCGCAAAAGGGCTGCGGTGAGGGCGTCAACGTCGCCAACGGGGAAGATACAGCCTTCGACGCCGTCGGTGATGAGGTCGGGCTGACTGCCCACGTCGTCCGAGACGATGACGGCGCGGCCGGCGTTCATAACCTCGTTCACGATGAGTCCCCAGGGTTCGTGGCGCGAGGGAAGCACGAAGACATCGCAGAGATCGAAGAAGCGCGGGAGCTCGGACTGGTTGCGGAAGCCGCAGAAGCGGACGCCGGCGGCCTTGCGTTCGGCGTCCGCGACTTTGCGCTCGAGGTTGGCGCGTTCTTCGCCATCGCCGACGATAAGCAGGTAGGGCTGGCGGTCTTCAGGCAGATGGGCTGAGAGGCGGAGGCAGGCGTCGACGAGGTCCTCGCAACGCTTGCGGGCCTGGAGCTTGGAGGCGAAGAGAACGACCGGTCGGCCGGGCTGAAGGTCGAGCTCGCGGGCGAGCGCGTCGCGGCCGGTGATGGCGTCGCGGCTGCGCGCCTGGAAGTAGTCGTTATCGACGGCGTAGGGCATCAGGAACTGCGGTGTCTCTTCGCCAAGGTAGTGGGTCCAGTAGTCGGAGTTGAGCGTGCCGATAGGCAGGACGGCATCGACCAGGTGGCGCAGACCGCGGAAGAAGGCCTGCTTAGCGGCGAGCTTCACGCCGGAGCGCTCGCGATCCTTAAGCCAGGACTCGGCCCGCAGAAGGACAGGGATGCCGAGCGCGCGGGCGGCGACCATGCCGTGCAGCGCATTGACGGTGGCGTAGCCATGGACCCAGAGGACATCGATGGCAGGCGATCCGTCCCGGCCGCGGAGGCGGTTATAGATGCCGCGGTTGATCGGCGATATGACGGAGATGGTGCGCGTATCGCGGAGGACGGGGAGGAACTCGGAGTGATAACCGTCGAGCAGCGGAACATCCCACTCGACGTTGGCGCCGAAGCCCTCGTCCCTGTAGCTGCGGACGGAGAGATCGGAGCCGAAGAAGACGCGGAGATCGAGGCCAGGCTCCGATGCGATGCGACGAAGCAGCGGCGCCTGGTACTGGATGGGATGGCTGACCAGATAGCCGAGCCGGAGATTTCTCGAAGGTGTCACGTCAGCCTCTGAGGCCGCGCGGGCGGAGCGGAAGCATGGAGGAGTCGATGCATGCGGCTAGCGAACGGAGAAGATGATGGTTGAAAGAATCCCGAAGAGGGTATTGATGCCGCCGACCTTGATGGCGGCACGAATGGAGTTGGAGGGCAGAAAAACGATGTCGTCGGTCTGCAGAACAGGATCTGGCGCCTCACCCTTAAGGACCTTCTTCATATCGACATGTACAACGTTGCGCTGGAGGCCGACGGTCCGGATCAGCTGGAGATCGTCGAGCTGTCCTTCCCAGCCATAGCCGTTGCCCAGGGCAGCGACCTGCATGAGCGTGAGCGGGGAGTTCTGGATGAGCGGTATGGCGCCTTGGGTGCGGAAGGCGCCGAGGACGTAGACGACACCGACGCGGGCGATGATGACTGTGTCTCGCGAGTAGACGGGAATGTTGGCCTGAGCGCTATGCAGGGGATCGGGGCCGAGATCGATGGCGATGGCATCGGCAAGTCCCGGCCGATTGATGGTAACGAGATGACTGGCGTTCGCAGGGAGGCCACCGGCAGCGGCGAGGACGTCAAAAAGCCGCTTGTGGCTGCCGAGAACCGGAACGACGGCGTGGATCTCTCCCGTAACGGTAATGATCTGGTTGGGAGACTCGAGCAGCTGGATGCTGATCTGCGGGCTTCGATACATGTCGGCATCGATCAGACGCCGGGCTATCAGATCCTCTGCCTGGTGAAGGGTAAGCCCGGAGAGATGAACCACGCCGATCAGCGGCAGCTGTATGGAGCCATCCAGGCTGAGACGCAGGGGCGCCGGGCTGTAGTCGCTCGCTTCATAGAGATGAACGCTGATCTGATCTCCGGGGCCAAGCTCGATCTCTCGCTCGCCAGGATAGAGGATGGCGGGGTCGGTTGTGACCTTGACCGGAACATTGGCGGCTGGGGATGCGTTCGGGGTGGGCCCGCTGAACTGCGCGGAGACGCGGCAAGGAGCAAGCAGAGCCGCAATGGCCAGCAACACGACGCTGAGCCACTTGGCCGCAACGTTCGGCTGTGGCGCGCAAAGAGAAGACCGGAAGGGGCTGCGGATGGTCATCGCGTTTCGTCCTTCTCCGGTGAAGCGTCGTCGCGCTGCGCGGGCTTTTCCCGGGGCTCCCAGGTTCCCGAATCGGCCGCGGCATAGTTGTACTTGGAGTAGCCATAGTAGCCGTAGTACTCCGGCGAGGAGACGTCGATGGCGTTGAGAACGATGCCCGTGATGGAGGCTCCGGAGCGGAGGAGGAGATCGCGCGCGCGGCGGACGACATGCTTGTTGGACTTGCCGTGGCGCACGACGAGGACGACGGCATCCGCTTCGCGCGATAGGATGACACCGTCAGTGACGGAGAGGATCGGCGGTGAGTCGATGATGACGTGGGTGTAGAGGCCGGCGAGCTTCTCGAGCAGCGCGCGCATGGACTCGGAGGCGAGCATCTCGGTCGGCAGCGGGGGAACCGGACCGCTTGAGATGACGTCGAGGTTGGGGACCTCGGGGACGTGCTGAATCGTCTGCTCGATCGTGGTGGCTCCGGTCAGCAGCGTTGTAAGACCGACGCGGCCGTTGAGGCCGAAGCGATG
>CAXTJC010000451.1:0-3012 GCA_964244225.1 uncultured Acidobacteriaceae bacterium | reverse complement strand
CCCGGCTGAACTGCGACGGGCTCTCATAGCCGACGCGTGCCGCCGTTACAGAAGCTCCGATCGACTCCTGCACCATCAGCATCCGCGCCTTGTGCAGCCGGATGTTCTTCAGGTACTGCACCGGCGAGGTTCCTGTAACGGCCTTGAAATGGAAGTGCAGCGCGGACGGGCTCATTGCCGCCTGATGCGCCAGTTCGGCCACATCGAGCGGCGCGGCGAAGGCCACATGCATCCGCTGCACAATGCGGTGAATCTGCGCCCGGCTCTCATCCCGCAGCAAAAGATCCCGAAGCATGCACCCGCCCTCGCCGCATAGCGCGCGGTAAAGCAGCTCCCGCACGAGCTGCGGCCCCAGCACCGCCGCGTCGCCCTCTGAGTGAAGACACTCCAGCAGACGCACAGCGACGTTGCTGAGCGGCGCATCCATCGGCGGAGACATCACGCGCTTCTCGGAGTTTGAGACAGAGGGCCTGCCCGCCGGCCTCGGCCATGCGCCTGCATTCAGCGTCAGCAGCAGATCGCCAAGGATGCTTAGGTCGATCCGAACCGCTACCCCGAGGAAGGGACCGTCGTCGCTCACCACAGTCTCACAGTCCGCAGGAACGGGCACGGTTAACAGGAGGTAGTTGCGCGCGTCATAGGTCAAGACCTGATCGGGCAGGTGAAAGCGCTTTTGGCCCTGCGCTACGATCACCAGGCACGGCTCATACAGCACCGGAACCGCGACCACCGATCTCTCTGCCCGCAGCAGCGTCACACCTTCCACACCCGAGGTCCGAGCGCCATTCTCCTTGTTGAGTGCACTCAGCAGCTTCACCATTCGCCGTCGATCCGATGTCAGGACATCCATGCCGTCAGTCTATGGCCTTTCCGTCCCTCCCACAGCAAACCTGGAGCTTTGGGCAAGGATACAGGCCCTCCCGGCCGGCGCTTGGGGGGCGACTTTGGGGAAGAGCTCTAGCTAGAGCGACAGTCAGGCTGGATCGTGCGGCGGCAGCCGCTGTGGAGCGAGCTGGTGAGCAAGCGCCGGCAGACCAATCAGGATACCGACCGTCACTGCGGTAGACGCCAGGTCATTGGCGTAGAAGGGCAGAGCCGCGACATAGCAGGCGATCAGCCCGGCTGCCGTGCGCGGGTAGAGATCGCCGAGCGCCCACACCACCGCGTTGCTCAGCAGAAAGAAGCTCGTGGCGCTTGCGAAAACAGCGGCGAGGCTCCGCAGCCAGAGAGTCGACGCCCTTGCTTTCGACAGACTTCTGAACAGGGACCGGCCCAGAAGCGGCACGGCTGCATACCAGAGCCACGTAACGGCATAGTCGCGCAGAGCAAAGGGATAGTGGAAGACCATGCTGGTCAGGTACACGTCAGTCGCTGCCAGGGCGGCGGCGGCAAAGACAACCTCGCGGCGCGGCCGGCGTGTGCCGAAAAACAGCAACGCGCCACCCACGGCGGTCACATTCAGACCGACGCCATGAAGGGCATGCGGAAAGAGACGGCTGAGGATTGCGGCGAGGAGGGCAAGATAGGCAGGCATAGTCGATGGCGTGTTGTGCGCGAGCGAGACAGTGTCGGTCTATCCTAACCGGCTAACTGGCTGTCACAGCTCGAATCAACTGCGTGCTCCGAATTGCCTGCACGCTTAGTGGCCTGCGCGGCCGTCCATGGCCATGCGCACGACCTCGCCTTCCTCGTTGATGAAGGCCTCTCCGCTCAGGGGTGACTCCTCGCGGCCGCGCATCCCGATCGTGTCGTACAGGAAGCGCAGATCGCGGAAGGTCACAACAGTAAAGCCCTCTGGGCTAGGCAGGGAGTTCTCCGTAACCAGCGGAAAGGGAGACCAGTCGAGGTACGCGTGGCCGAGCGGGCTGCCTTTCGCGGCCAGTGTGGCGCGGGTCTCGGGCGGCTTGTACAGGCGGTCGTCCTGCTCGCTGGTTGCGACCTGCCCGGAGAGGCTTTCGATGGTTGAGAGCTGGAAGAAGTTAGGAGTCTCAACGACGCCGTGCCATCGAAAAGGATTGATGGGATAGGGACTTACCGTCGAGCGCCGGATTTGGACGTTGCCGTAGTCGGCGGCGCGGGCGAGGTCTTCGGCGCGCAGGCGTTCATAGCCGCGCACGCCCCATAGAAGAGCAATCCCGGCGAGCGCGAAGCTGGCCCAGCCGCGGCCGCGGAAGGGATCGCGGCGGGTGCCGGACGATCCCGTGATCTCAGAGCCGATGAGGCCAAAGAGCACGGGAGCGATGAGACCGAGGGCGAGCAGGGCGAGCATGACGGGCTCGACGATGAAGACGAACGAGCCGGCGTACCAGCGCGGGTTGAACGGGAAGAACGGGCGCAAGCCGTAGTTGTTTGTCCAGTCAAGCAGCAGGTGGCTCAGAAGTGCAATGATTGCAAAGAGATAGAGCTGGCCCCAACGTACGGGAAGAAGATGGCGTTTGCGCTCGCGGCGCTGCTCCGGCGTGCCGGGTGGAGTGTAGTTGGGGTCGCGCTCGCGGCGGGTCTTCCATCGGTGCCAGAGCCAGACGACACCGAGAACGGCGGCGGCATCGACCGGTAACCCTATGAAAGTATGGGTCCAACCGCGGTGATGGGTGAAGCCGGCGATGGGGCCGCGAAGGGCCCAAAGCGTGTCGAGGTCGGGAGCTTCAGCCGCGAGCACCATGGTCAGGGTGGCGTAGGCGGAGCGTCGATTGAAGCCAGTACGGGCGAGGCATGCTCCAGTAAGGAAATGGGTTACGGGTTCCATGAGAGCTCTTGGAGAAGCATACCTGACGGGGCGGCGCTCCTATAATCGGGGGCATGGCGAGTGTGGGCAAGGGGTCGGACGAGGCGCGGGTGGAGGCGTTGCGAGAGGATCTGCGGCGGCATGAACACCTTTATTATGTTGAAGATGCGCCGGCGATTACAGACGCGCAGTACGACGCTCTGATGAACGAGTTGAAGCGGCTCGAAGCGGAGCGGCCGGAGCTGGTGACGGCGGACTCGCCGACGCAGCGGGTGGGGGGCAAGCCG
>CAXTJC010000450.1:0-3022 GCA_964244225.1 uncultured Acidobacteriaceae bacterium | reverse complement strand
GGCGATGCGGGGGAGGGTTTCGATAAGGGCCTGGTCGCGGGGGTCTTTGGAGTCGAGGACGCGGAGCGGGTTGGTGTCGGCGCGTCGCTGGTTGTCGGGGCTGAGCTGGTGCTTGATGGGCGCGAGGGCGGCTCGGAGGGCGGTGAGATAGCGGGGGCGATCGGTGGCGGAGCCGATGGAGTTGAGGTCGAGCTGCCAGCCGCGGATGCCGAGCTCGTCGAGCAGGGTGGCGAGCATCTCGAGCAGCTCGGCGTCGCGCAGGGGGCTTTCGGCGCCGGACCAGGCGGGGCCGAGGACCTCCGCGCCGATCTGCCAGAACTGCCGGTAGCGGCCGCGCTGAGGGCGCTCACGGCGGAACTGCGGGCCGATGTAATAGAGCTTTTGGAGGGTGCCGATGTCGTTAAGTTTGTGTTCGATGTAAGCACGGACGACGCCGGCGGTGTTCTCGGGGCGGAGGGTGAGGCTCTGGCTCTTCTCATCGCGGGAGGGAAGGCTGGAGGACTCGCCGCGGCCGGCGCTGCGGCCGACGTCGTCGGCGGGGGTGAAGGTGTACATCTCCTTCGAGACGATGTCGGTCTCTTCGCCGACGCCGCGGGCGAAGAGCTGGGTGTCCTCAAAGATGGGGGTGCGGATCTCGCCGAAGCCGTAGCGGGCGAAGAGCGCGCGGGTGGTGGCTTCGACACGATTCCATAGCTCTGTTTCGGGCGGGAGGAGGTCGCGGGTGCCGCGGACTTTCAGGATTACGGCCATGAACCTCAGTGTAGCGGAGTGAGTGCAAGTTTCTGCAATGAAGATATTTCGAGAAGAAGGAGACGCAAGAAGACGCAAGGGTGAGGCGACCAGATTTGGGAGAAGCTGTTGGGCTGGGGCGTGGAGCAGCGGTGCCGGTGTCAGCCGTGCCCGGTGAGAGCAAATACGGAATACAGGGGGCTTTCACTCCCGCGAGACGGGAAAGCTGGCCACACCGCCAGACGATGAAGCTGTCTCGCTCCGGTTGAGATGACTGCCTGCCCTGGGATGTGGGACTGAAGTATAGGACGGAGATGCTCGGCAGCTTCTTAGAAGGGTTGCAGCGCCATGGATGCGGTTTCCTAAGGGCAACTATTGTCGTCTCAATCGTCGATACGCCGCGGGCGATGAACCTGTCCAAGCGTTGAACGCACGCAGAAAGGAGTTATTGTCCTGGAAGCCGAGCAGAAAAGAGATTTCTCCCGAAGAGGTGGAAGACTTAGCCAGGTAATGCTCCGCCAGTTCTTTCCTGAGGCTGTTCAATATCTGCTGATAGCTGGCCCGCTCCTCGGCCAGAGCGCGTTGCAGCGTTCGCTTGCTAACCGCTAGTCTACGCGCCACTTCTTCGATGGCAGACTGGCCTGAAGGCAACATCTCCAACAAGGCTCCCCGGACCCTCAGCGACATTACGGCACTTTCATCGAGATCGGAAAGCCGCCGCTGCAGAAAAGCTTCAAAGTAATTCCACATCACTGCATTCTCAGTGAAAAACGGCTGTAGCGCATCCTGTGCGGAGAAGGTGATGCGGTTGAGCTTACCGAGTTTTACCTCAACATTGAAGTAGTCAAGGTACAACTCGCGATTTGCAGGTAACTGGGTCAACTCCAGCCGAAGCGGTACGATCCGCTTGCGGGTCGCTAGCCTCACGAGCTGAGTAAGAAAGACCGCCTCCGTCGCGCCAAGGCTTGACGGAACCGGTCCCTCATTGCCGTAGCACCCGAAGGTTGCGCACGTCCGCTGCGGAAGAACGTCTACGGTCATCACCATTGGTCCGACAAGGGTCTTGTACCGGCTTAAGCGTTCGAGCGCCGAGTTCAGATTCGGACTGCAGATGCTGGCAAAGATCGCCGGCGAGAAGGTCTCCAGCGACAGCGACTGACCGATGCGCAAGGGCAGGTCGTCCGCGCCGGCGATGGTCTCCAGTGCCTGCCACAGCCGGAAGTACTCCGGCGCGGTCACGAAGGCGTCCTTGCGCGCGAACAGGTCTCCCGGAAGCTGCGCCAGCTTTAGAACATCGGCCGGGTTCAGGTCGAAATCCGATAGAACGATCTTCCATCCCTGCTCGATCGTAAAACGAGTCGGCCGCCTCATCCTCAACTCCCTACCTCATCTGAGACAAGAGTATTTTGTCGAACATGCGGTCGCCGAGCCGCCGTCTCATAAAGATCAGTGGCTTTGCGAACTTACCTGCCACATAGCGCGTCTTTGGCTTACTCGCGGTGACGGCCTTGACGATGAGGTTGGTAATCACCTGCGGGTCCGACGCCGATCCCGGCTGGTAGATCTTCTTCATAGCGTTGCCCAAGGACTTGGCCATCGTTGCATAAGGGCCTGAGCCCGACCGCTGCAGCAGGATAGGCACAGTCACTTCCGCGAACTCGGTCATAATCACTCCCGGCTCAACGATGACCACATCGATATGAAAGGGCGTCAGCTCTACGCGAAGGCTGTCCGACCAGCCCTCGATGGCGTGCTTAGTCGCGTGATACCAGCTTGCCAAGGGGCCGTAGATGATGCCTCCCATGGAGGAGATATTGATGATTCTGCCTGCCATCTTTGCTCGCATGGAAGGAAGTACAAGCTGCGTCAGCCGGGCCATGCCGAAGAAGTTGACCTCAAACTGCAGGCGGGCCTCTGCGATCGGCGTCTCTTCCATGGCGCCGTACAGGCCGAAACCGGCATTATTGATCAAGATGTCGACGGAACCATGCTCAGCTTCGATACGCCGCACAGCAGCCACAATCTGCTCTTCGCTCGTGATATCCATGGCAAGCACGGTCGCTCCGAGAGCTGCAAGATCTGACATTTGATCCACGCGCCGAGCCGCGGCGTAGACGATTACGCCCTGGGAGAGAAGTGCTTTGACGAACGACTTGCCCAAGCCCGACGACGCACCTGTCACCAATGCGACAGATTTACTTAGAGACCTTTGTGCCATGACACTCTCCCTTTAGCGGAATGCTCGGTTCATTTCCAGAGCATAAGAGTCCTGCAGGTGAGCGCGCTCGCAGAT
>CAXTJC010000449.1:0-3023 GCA_964244225.1 uncultured Acidobacteriaceae bacterium | reverse complement strand
GGTCGGCGATGGAGAGGAACTGGTGTTGCCCGAACTGCATCCCGAAACGAACACAGATACTGGAAGATACAGACAAAGGAGCAACAGTCGCTTCATGGAGAGCCTTTTTCAGAGTAGTTTGGACGTTCAATACTGCTACAAACCCGTATTTCTGCCAGTGTTGCGATAAAAGAAGAATATTTCGCAGTGACGTGGGAATACGTGGTGAGCGAGGCAGGGATCGAACCTGCAACCGTCAGCTTAGAAGGCTGATGCTCTATCCAATTGAGCTACTCGCCCCCAATGAGCTATCTGCCCGATGTGAAGCGCTGCTGCGATTGTAGCGGGTGACGCGGCCTGAACCGCTTCAGGTCTGGGGAAAAAGGTCTTTGGTGCGCAGGATGGCGGTAACAGCATCGAGCGCCGCGGACCAGTGCGCTCGCGCCTCTGCAGATGTAGCGCCGGCGGCCTTGAGATAGAGAGAGATACTGTAGCCCTCCTGCGGCGTGGTGAGGTCGAGGAGCGCGGGGCGAATGATGCACTCGGCTGCAGCAAAGGGCAGGTCGAGGGGAGCCAGGCGGCGCTCCAGCCGGCCGAGCAGATGGCCCTGCTGGTGAAAAGATGTGAAGAGGGCGCGGTCGCGGCAGAGGAGATCAAGATAGGCGATGAGGGCGAAGGCGGTCTCTTCGGGCTCAAGCGCGAGATGGAGCTGGAGGTTCTCGCGCTCGTCGGCCGTGGCCTCCCAAACGTCGCATTTGGCGGTGAAGACCGGGGAACGCGTGGAGTTCAGCGAGCGGAGAGCGTGCTGAAGAGCGGGATGCTCCTCCGCCTCGGGAATGCTGTCGATGGCATACGGATCTTGGCGGAGATCAACAAAACGAGCGGCTCCGGAGGGATCTTCCCAGGGGACGACGAGAACCGGATCGTCGGCGGAGCATTCGGCGGACCAGTCAAAGAGCATGCCTCTGTATGGTAGCCCGAGCGCTGGCTGCGCGGTGAGCGCCGCGGTGCTGTCAGGAGTTGGCGAGGAGAAAACGGAGCAGGGTATGTTCGGCCCAGTAGCCGTCGTTGCCGCGGTTGAGGTCGGGCTGTGCCAGAAAGGCGCAGTGACCGCCATGGGTGGGTTCAAGCAGCGTGATGTATCGATTGGCGAGCAGGGCGGCTCGGGATGCGGAGGTGAGGCGGATGAACGGATCATCCACGGCGTGCAGGATGAGGGTGGGAACGGCGATGTCCGGAAGAACGCGGGCGCTGGCGGCGCGGAAGTAGTAGTCGTCCGCGCCGGCGAAGCCGGAGTAGAAGGCAGTGACGCGGTCGTCAAACTCGCGAAGAGAGTGGATGCCTTCGGCGCGTGCGGCACCGTACAGAGTGGGAAAGATGGCCGCCTTCCGGCGAAAGCGGCGCAGAAGATTTCTGAGGAAGCGGCGCTCGTAGATCCGATTTATGGGTTCATGCAGGGCGTCGGCGGAGGCAGCGAGATCAATGACAGGAGAGACGCCGATGACGCAGCGAAGCTCGGCGGGGGCTCGACTGCCAAGATCGCCGGCCAGCTTAAGCACAAGATTTCCGCCCATAGAGTAGCCGACAAGTGAGACCGAGGTGAGCCGCTCGCGCTCGATGAAGAAGTGCATGACGGCGTTCACGTCTTCAGAGAGGCCGGAGTGGTAGAGGGTCGGAGAGAGCGCCTCGGTGCCGCCGCAGTTGCGCATGTTCATGCGGATGACGTTTGCGCCGCTATACCAGAGTTTGTCGGCGTTGCCGCAGATGTACTGAGAGTTGGAGGAGCCTTCAAGTCCGTGAAGGAGGATCACGGTGGGGGCGTCGGCGCGCCGGGCCTCCGGCTGCCAGTGGCAATGGCAGAGCACGCGGGAGCCAAGTGGAATGCTGGTGGCGGGATCGGGCGGCGCCACCTCAACGAAGACGGACCGCGGCGGCGGCAGATGATTGGTGCGCGGAAGAAAGTTGCCGGCGATGGTCTGCAGATGCGGATTGCCCAGGAAGCGTCGCGGACGAAAGCTATCGGCGGTCACGTCGAAGGGCTGCTTCTGGAGGTGCGGGCTGGCGCTCCTCATGCGGGCATCGCTCCGGCCTGTGAGAGGAGAGCGACGGCGTTGAGGGCGCCGGTCGGCTCATCCTCATGGCGGAGAGCGACAAAGACCTCGCGGGTAAGGGCAAGCTTGCGATAGCGGCGGGCAAAGCCGGCGAGTTCGACGGGCGTGTAGCCACCGGAGCGGCGCAGGCGAAAGCAGGTGAAGGTGGAGGCGGTGTGGACCTCCGGTGTGGCAAGATCACCGGGTTCGTCACCGGCGTGGGCGATACACAGAGCGGCGTTATGCGCGTGCAGACGATCGTAGACAGGCTGCTCGAGCCAGGAGGCATGGCGAAACTCAAACGCGATGCGGGGAGCGGTAGAGCCAGGTGCGGAGGAGCCGGTGAGCGCGGGCAGGCTGAGAAAGTCCTCGAGCAAGGCGAGGTCCATCTTGAAGTTGGGAGGAAGTTGAAAGAGCAGCGGGCCAAGCCGGCCGGCGGCGGCGACCGGAGCAAGCGACGCGAGGAATTGGTCGACCCCGGCAGAGGCGTTGCGGAGTCGGCTGAAATGGGTGATCCGTTGCGGCGCTTTGAATGCGAATCGGAAGTGGGTGGGTGTTGCAGCCAGCCAGCCTTCGAGCATCTTCAGCGTGGGGAGAGCGCGGAAGGTGTAATTGACCTCCACGGTTGAGAGGCGGGAGCTGTAGAACGCAAGAAAGTTCTTCTGCGCGAGTCCCTCTGGATAGAAGCCGGGCTTCCAGGTGGGATAAGCCCAGCCGGAGGTGCCGACGAAGAGGTTGGCAATAGGCGCAGGGCCGCCGGCAAGATGGCTCGAAAGCTGAGACTTAGAATCGGTGCGACGAGGGGAGGCCCGCTGCAAAAAGTCTTCTCCAGGAACGTGCAGGATTCGCTAGAGGCTCGAGAGCGAGGAGAGAGTATTTGGGGCGGCTAGTGGGTTTCGAACCCACGACATCCGCTGCCACAGAGCGGCGTTCTGCCACTGAACTATAGCCGCC
>CAXTJC010000448.1:0-3036 GCA_964244225.1 uncultured Acidobacteriaceae bacterium | reverse complement strand
CTCGTAGTACGGCAGCAACTCCCCATACTCGAGCGGCCAATCCGCACTTACGCCGAACTCCGTCTGTATCGTCAGGTCGCGCGGATCCACGCGCGGCACATACGCGCCCCAGTGCAGCATCGACCCGCCCACACCCGTGCCGCTGTTGTTCCCGCCGAACGCCACCGGTGTCTCGCCCGCGCTCACCCGTTCGCCCGTCCAGTAAAGCTCGCCCTGCACGATCTCATCGGTCGCGAAATCCTCTCCTGGCGTCCAGTTCCGCCCGGCCTCAAGCGCCACCACAGAGAGTCCCGCCGCCGCCAGCTTTGCCAGCAGCGGCGCCCCACCCGCCCCCGTTCCAATCACCACCGCATCCACAACATCATCAGCCCCGTACCGCTTCATCGCCTCCAGATTCATCGTGTCCCCGTCATTCCTGTTGCCTTCGCCCGCGGCTCCCGAGTCTGGGGCTCCCAAGCCTCGCGCTCACCCTCACCAATCAGCACAAAGCCGGTCTGGTGCTCGCTGTCTGCGCCATCCGCTATCCCGCCGTATCCCATGCGCGCCAGCGTCGCCGCGTGTCCCACATAGAGCTTTGTCGCGTCCGCACGAACCTCTTCAAACCAGCGCAGCATCTGCTCCGCATCGAGCGCCGGCCCGCTCTCCTTGCCCGCACCCACCACCGCCTCCAGCCGCGCCAGCAGCCCGCTTCCGAGTACACTGCGCGCAAGCTTCCCTGCCGCGACCTTGGCCAGCAGCTGGTCCCGCAGCTCCCCATCGAGCGCCAGCCATCCGGTCTCAAACTGGTCCTGCGCATGCCACTCAAGCGTGGCCAGGCCATCGCGATATGCCGCCGCATCCTCCGGCAGCACCGCATACCGCCAGCCATCGCCCGTACCGCTGCTCAGCTGCTTGTCCAACCGCGCACCCAGATCGATGCAGACGCTTCCGCGCTGCGGCACTACCCGATCCACCAACGCCCGCAGCTGCGCGAGCTCGGTCACACTCAGCGCCTGCGGCTCGTACGCGGCATCATCCGCCTCCGAACGCGACTCGAGCGCCTTGCGCGTCGGCTCACTCACCCGGTCCGACAGGATCAGATCCACATACGCCGGATCGACCGGAACCCCGCCGCTCAGGTCCGGCCGCGCCGCACGCGCGCTGCTGCCGTTCAACTCCTCGACAAAGCCTGCAATCAGCCGCGCCAACTCTGCCGGCTTCTCCATCGGAATCAGATGGTTCGAGTGCAGCGACGCCAGCCGCCCGTTCGGCCAGTGCGGCATCGAGACCGACCGCTGCACCTCCGGCCCCAGCGCTCCATCCTTATCCCCCGCAACCAGCAGCACCGGCAGCCGCAGCACACCCACACGCTCCGCCCAGTCCTCTTTACTGCCGCCCTCGAGCCACGCCCGCCACGCCGCGCGATTCATCCTCAGAACGTCCTCGACCGCCGCCGCAAACACCTGGGGCGCGATATCGCCTGCCGCATTCTCGCGCACATACTGTTCCGCCGCCTCACGGTCTTTGCGCACTCCCCGCTCATCCGTTCGCGGCTCCCCACCCAGCGCCTCCATCATCTGCGCTCGCTTCTTGTCGGACATCGGCTCCGGTCCGGGCGGTGACGGCGCCACCAGCACCAAACCCTCCAGACCCGACACCCGTGCCTCACCCTCCGCGGCGCACCGCGCCACCACAGCCGACACCTTCGCCGCCATGCTGTGCCCCACCAGCACAAAACGCTTCAACTCCAGCGCGGCAATCGTCTGCATCAGACTTCCGGCCATGGCCTCAACCGCATACCCCGGCACGTTACGCGACTCGCCAAAGCCCGGCAGATCCACGCCGATACAGACAGCCTGTTCTTTTAAAAACTCGATGACAGGATCCCACTCGCGCCGGCTTCCGCCAAGAAACGGCATCATCACCAGCGCAGGCTCACCTCTGCCTCGGCGTAAAGAGGACAACATGAAGGGTTAACTCCTAATCGTTCTACTCGGATTCTTCTCCGGTAGGATGCGGTCAAATCACTCGCCATCGCAAAAGGCCTTAGTCACCGTAAAATCAGCCAGCGATCCGTTCACACTAAAAACATCTCCGCCAACATTGCTGATGAGTCCAATAGCCCATGCCCGCTGATCTAGCCGCCGCCGGTCCTATTGTGAAGGTGCAACGCCTTCTGCCCGCCGCCCAGCTCCCCCGTTACGCCCACGTCGGTCCCTTTGGCGATCTCGCCGCCGACCTCTTCGCCGCCGAAGCCCTTACCCTCGCGCCCATCGGCGAGCCCGGCGCCACCCAGGCCGTCCGAACCGGCCTCGCGCTCGAACTTCCCTCCACCCACGGCGCCCTCGTCGAGGACCGCAGCGGCCTCGCCCTGCGCGGCATCACTACCCTCGCCGGCGTCATCGATCCCGGCTATCGCGGCGAGCTCAAGATCGTCCTCACCAATCTCGCCCGCGAGCCCCACCTCATCGCCCCCGGCCACCGCATCGCCCAGCTCCGCATGGTGCAGCGCATCCAGGCCGCCTTTGAAGAGACCGACACCCTCGCCGAAGCCCCTCGTGGCGTCGCCGGCTTCGGCTCTACCGGCCACTAACGTCGGGAGAGATTAGCCGCAACTAAAGTTCACCACCGCAAGCGTCAGATCCGCTTGCAGCCTCACTCATCTCCGGGCACCCCCAGCACATTTTTTCTAGCCTTCCACCCCCACCTTTCGATACACTCAAGAAGTCCCGGGCGGCTGCATACCGCCCGAGGGTTGTACCGCGCTAAATGACTACCGGAAGTAAAGCAACAGCTTAATCACGGTTCCGAGAGCGAGAAATAGTCTCCAATCGACTAGAACTCGAACCCGGCACCAGGACTTTCCAGAGTCCATACGCACCTCCTTCAGTGAAATCGGTTGTGTCGGCGTCTTTACAATGCCGGCACAACCGGTTTTTCGCATTGCGGCGAAAACCTTTTCGACTGCGGAACACCTCGCTGCAACGGTGCAGCTCAAGAAGGTAGCTTCATCCTAGCGAGTGCTTCCGCAAAGCCGAATCCCACAAAGGTGCTGGC
>CAXTJC010000447.1:0-3039 GCA_964244225.1 uncultured Acidobacteriaceae bacterium | reverse complement strand
CGTCGCGGCGTCGCCGACGCGGCGTCGTCCTCGGCGCCTTGGTCGAGCGCCGCGACGACCCCGCCGGCCGCACCGAGCGCCGTGATCGTCGCGGCGCGGCCGCCGCTTTCGCACCTCGAGAGTGCGCCGCCCGCTCTCCTCCGCGGGCCTTGCGGGCTGGTCGCCCGACGCCGCGGCGGGTCGGGCGTGGCGGCTAGCTTGGCGGTCGGGATGCCGATCCGGATGGCGGTCGGGTCTTCCAGTGGAACGATCCGCACGCGACGGGCTGCGGGCCGGCCAGACCGGCGTGACATTCTCGGGCGCGGCAAGCTGCATGGTCAGCCGCAGGGCGAGCGCCTCCATCGGCTGCAGCAGGTCGGTCAGCGGCAGGATGGGGGTCGCGGTGGAGGTGCGGAGAAGCTCCAGGGCGTCCGAGGCCTTGGCGGCCAGGCGCAGTTCCGTGCACACGACCAGCGCGCCAAAGATGCCGTGCGCGGCTCGCACCGGAATAATATGAACTTTTTTACAGCTCATTGTGGAAAGTGGATTCCTATCGGCGTAGCGGCGGTCCAGCGTCAGCGTAAAGCTGGAGGTGCCTACGCGGTCGTGCTCCGCGGCGATCTCCACAACCGACAGCTCATTTGCGGAAAACCCGCGGCCCCAGCGGTTGAGCGCCTCAACCGAAAGATCGTCAAACCCGGCGCTCCCCGTGACGCACAGCGTTCCGGCCTCGTCGCGAAGCATCAGGGCAGCGCGGCCAAAGGAGCTGCGAACCGCAACCAGACGGCTGATCTGCCGGCCGAGCTCGGCGGCAGCCATGGTGCGCGGAGAGCCGTTATACAGCAGATACGCCAGCAGTTCCTTGCGCAAGGCAAGCTCCTGCCGGTGCTGGGCCGCGGCCCGCAGCTGGTTGCGGCGGACGTGCAGCAGAGCGCCGCCCAGCGCGATGAGGCCGGCGGTGTAGACAAAGTGCGAGGACAGGCTTGTGATGACGCCCGCTGCACTGGCTGCACTCAGGGATGCGAGCATGAGGCGACCTCCGGTGGTGTGAGTTGCAATCCAGGGACCGATCGGCATGACAGAACTCTCCTGAGCCGCGTCTATTAGTACTGAGAGGATGGTGACTGCCGGTTGCCGGCCCGTCGCCAGCCTGAGGAGACCCGACCGATGCAACCGTACAAAATCCTGCCCGTGACCTTGCTTGCGCTGGCTCTCTCCTGCTTATCGGCGGCGCGGGCGGAAAGTTTAGCGGCGGCTGCTGAAACGGATACAAGCGCCGAGCCGCTTGCGGCGCAGACAGCTTCCAGCGAGCCGGCAGGCTTCGGCAAGCTCGATCCCACGCCCCCCGCCGGCGGGCTGACGCCGGTGCAGATCGTCGCCAAGATGGGAGAGCGCGAGGCGGACTTTGCCCGCGCCCGGCAGGCCTATACCTTTCGCCAGAGCGTGAAGGTGCAGACGATCTCCGACGACAACGGCAAGCCGGACGGCGAGTACCAGCAGGTAACAGATATCGTCTTCAATAAGGAAGGCAAGCGCGAGGAGCGGGTCGTCTTTGCGCCGCAGAACACGCTCGAGCGGGTGATGATGTCGCCGGCCGACTTCCAGGACATCGAACACCGGCTGCCGTTCGTGCTCACGACCGAGGACCTGGCCCAGTACGACGTGACCTACGCGGGGCGGCAGAAGGTCGACGACCTCGACACCTACGTCTTCGACGCCAGGCCAAAGGTGATGGAGAAAGGCAAACGCTACTTCCAGGGCAAGGTGTGGCTCGACCAGCAGGACCTGGAGATCGTGCTGGTAAACGGCAAGAGCGTGCCGGACGACAAACGCAAGGGCCACGAGGATCTCTCGCCGCCCTACACCACCTATTACGAGCAGGTGGACGGCAAGTACTGGTTTCCGACCTACACCAAGGCCGAGGGCGTGCTTCACTTTGACGGCGGAAACGGAACGATGAGTCAATCCGTGCAGCTGCGGACGATCGTCAAATACACGGACTACAAACGCTTCCGGGCGACCAGCCGCATCATCTACAACGGCGAGGACATCACCGATCAGCAGACGCCGGAGCAGACGCAGCCGCCGGCGACGCCGCCGAAGAAGTGAAAGGGGTAGCCTCCTATCATCTCGTGTGCAAAATATTCAATCAATTGCGTTTAGGTCTGGATCCGTCGCTGCCGGAGACCTCCCTCATTGTTTGGGATGATGAGGTGTTTGCAGCAGGTCGAGGACCTTTAGTGTAGTGCGTCTTCGATGGAACTCGCGCCATGCAGGAGGTAGGAGGGGCGTGCTCCACTTCGGCGACGGGCGACGACGGACGAATGCCCGGGCGTGGCAGGCAGGAACGAGGTTGGGGCGTCTCAGGATGTCTGAGGCGGGGGACTTTGGGATCATCCGATTGCTGTAGCCTTGGACAGAGTTGCTTGGGCCGTTCAAAATCCTCCATCAGTCGCTTGCGACCATTTGCGGAGGTTCTGTCCCGGATTCCTGACGAGAATGCGACTTATCGGGACTCACTAAGGCCAATCCCCGCAGCATCCTATGCCCGTTCCAGCAGTCTCATGCGATGCATATGTTGATGAGGCGGCGTGCCGAACATCCGTTGATACTCGCGGCTGAATTGTGATGGTGAACCGTAACCCACTGCATAGCCGGCGGAAGCCGCATCTTTGCTTTCCGAAAGCATGATTTGCTGAGCTTTCTGCAGACGAATCTGCTTCTGATATTGCAGTGGGCTCATCGCGGTCAACGCCTTGAACTGCCTGTGAAGAGATGCCGGACTCATGCTCGCCAGCCGCGCCAGAGCATCGATATGCAGCGGCCTCGCATAGTGATGGCGGATCCAATCGATGACTTTGAGCACCTGTGGTTGCCGGCTTTCGGTCAGGGCAATCTGGCGCACGAAAGCAGATTGTTCTCCGGTAAGAAGACGATAGTAAATCTCGCGCAGGATGAGGGGGCCAAGCGGAGCGACATCCGAAGGAGACTCCAGCAGGCGCAGAAGTCTCACAAATCCCTCCAGCAATTGGGGGGAGCGAGAGCCTACGGCGATCCCGC
>CAXTJC010000446.1:0-3051 GCA_964244225.1 uncultured Acidobacteriaceae bacterium | reverse complement strand
TGTGGACGATAAGCCCGGCATCGTATCGGCTATCTCCGGCGCGCTCGCCACCGTAGGCGCCAATATCGATTCGCTCCTGCAGCGGCCCGGATATCCGAAGCACAGGCTGCCGTTCGTCGTCACCACCGAGCCGTGTCTTACCTCGACAATTCATCGCGCACTCGCGGCCATGGGCAACTTTGAGTGCATGCTCCAGCCGCCACTCGCGCTGCAGATTCTTACTGTCGACGACAAGGCGGAGGACTGATCAGCCTCATGTGCCTTCGTCGACACAGCACATCCTTATGCAGGAGTAGCCGTATGATCTCGCACACCCGCCTCGCCGGCTTTATTCTTACGCTCGCGCTCTCCTGCACTCTGCATGGTCAGGCGCTTGTTGATCAAAAAACTGCGGCGGTTACAAATCCAACGCCGGTCATCAGCGTCGATAATCCGCCAAACTCTCCCGTGCAGCAGACGAGACATTATGTGGTCCTCGTTTCACTCGATGGCTTTCGGTACGACTATCCACAAAAGTTCGGCGCACCGCATTTGAGCGCACTCGCACACAATGGAGTGAGCGCGCCCAATGGCATGCTGCCGAGCTTTCCTTCACTTACTTTTCCCAACCATTACTCGATCGTGACCGGCCTTTATCCCGAGCATCACGGCATCGTCGGCAACAGCTTCTATGACCCCGGCCGCGACGCGATCTATACCTACACACGGCCCGAGAGCAATGGCGACGGTACGTGGTACGGCGGCATCCCGCTCTGGTCGCTTGCCGAGCAGCAGGGCATGCGGTCTGCCTGCCTGTTCTGGCCCGGTTCTGAAGCCGAGATCGCAGGCAAACGGCCCAGCTACTACCTGCACTATAACGACGGTCTTGACGATCATGCGCGCATCGAGCAGGTCCTCGCGTGGCTGGGTCTCCCGGCCGCACAGCGCCCGCATTTCATCACGCTCTACTACGCCGATGTTGATCACGCCGGCCACGCGCACGGACCCGATTCGACAGAAACCCGCGACGCCGTCCACCATCTCGACGAGCTCATTGGCGATCTGGAAAGCAGACTTAGCGCCGTCGGTCTGCCCGTCAATCTCATCGTTCTGGCGGATCATGGCATGATCACGCTCCAGCCTCCTGCCGTCATCCTCTCGGACTTCGCCAATCTCGATGGCGTTCGTACGCAGGGCTCGCTTCTCTATGCCAGAAGCGATGCGGAAGCGGATCGCATCTACCGCGACTTCATGGCCCACCCCAGCCCGAAGTTCAAGGTCTACCGCCGCGCCGCCATGCCGTCTGCGCTCCGCTTTGATTCGAATCCACGCGAGGGCGACCCTGTTGTTGTTCCTACCGGGCCCTACACGCTGCTCGCCCATGGCAGCAAGCTGCCAGAACCAACCCAGCTCCACGGCAGCCATGGCTTTGACCCGCATACCATGCCCGAAATGAAGGCCATCTTCTTTGCCGAAGGCCCTGACTTCAACCGCAATAAGCGTCTGAAAAGCTTCGACAATGTCGATGTCTACCCACTTATCGCGCAGATTCTTCAGCTCCGAACGCCACCGAACGACGGCACGCTCAAGCCGCTCGAGCCGGCGCTAACAAAAAAAGCCCGCAAATAGAGGCTGGATTAAAGAGAAGAGCGGCGGAGCAGAGACGCCGTGAGGCCTAACCCACTCCACCGTTTGTATTTGTAACAAGATCAGTATTTTGGCAGGCTTGGGTCAATTCGCTCCGCCCAGGCAGTGATGCCGCCGGCCAGATTTTTCACATTCGTAAAGCCCGCGGCCTTCAGCTCCTGTGCAGCCTTCTGCGACCGGCCACCTGTCTTGCAGTGCACAACGATCTCTTCGTCCTTGCCGATTGGAATCTCGTTCAGCCGCGAGCTGACCTGACCCACCGGAATCAGAGGCGCGCCGATGTTTACGATGGCATACTCATGCGGCTCGCGCACATCCAGTACAAACGGCGCATTGCCCGCATCCTGCCGCTGCTTAAGCTGCTCGACCGAGATCTGCGGGATGCCGTCAATAACATTTGCCAGAGGATTCACCGCCCCATGTGAACTTACCTCGAGCGGTCCAACCGCAGCCGGCGGCGTGATCCCGCAGAACTGGTCGTAGTCGATCAGCTCCGTCACGGTCGGATGCGTGCCGCAGACGGGGCAGTCTGGATTCTTGCGCAGCTTGAGCGTTCGAAACGTCATGCCCAGCGCGTCTACCAGAAGAAGACGCCCGACGAGAGGCTCGCCGATTCCGAGAATCAGCTTGATCGTCTCCGTCGCCTGAATCACGCCGACCAGACCCGGAAGAATGCCCAGCACACCGCCCTCGGCGCAGCTCGGCACCAGGCCCGGCGGCGGCGGCTCCGGATACAGGCAGCGATAGCACGGACCCTCCGGCAGGCCGAAGACGCTCGCCTGTCCTTCAAAGCGGAAGATCGATCCGTAGGCGTTCGCCTTGCCCAGCAGCACGCATGCGTCGTTCACCAGATAGCGCGTCTGGAAGTTGTCCGTGCCGTCCGCGATGATGTCGTAGTCCTTGAAGATCTCTATCGCGTTGGCGCTGGTCAGCATCGTGTTGTGCTTGATGACCTTGGTATTTTTGTTGAGGCCGTTAATCATGATCTCGGCTGAGTCCACCTTCAGCCTGCCGACCGTCGCCTGCGAGTGAATAATCTGACGCTGCAGATTCGATTCATCGACCACGTCGAAGTCCACCAAGCCGATTGTGCCCACACCCGCCGCCGCGAGGTACAACGCCAGCGGGGCGCCCAGACCGCCCGTGCCGACACACAGCACTCTCGCGGCCTTCAGCTTCTGCTGGCCCTCCATGCCCACCTCGGGCAGGATCAGATGCCGCGAGTAGCGAGCGATCTCTTCATTTGTGAGCTTTGGAAGCTCCGTGCTCACTTCCGGGACCGCGGTTGCAGTTGCCATTGCCACATCTCCTCGCTCATCGCCGTGGATCAGCCTGGTCTCGCCTGAGAGCGGACCGAATACAGTTACAAATCATTAAAAGGTCGGAACATCTGAGAGGGAAGGGAACTATCGACAGCAACAACAC
>CAXTJC010000445.1:0-3075 GCA_964244225.1 uncultured Acidobacteriaceae bacterium | reverse complement strand
GTGCGTCCGCTCGCCCGCCACGATCACCCCGGCAAGATAGATCCCCGGTACGTTGCTCTCGAGCGTAGCCGGATCGCACGCCGGGCAGCGGTCATTCGCCTCGTCCAACCGCACGCCAAGCCGCTCGATAAAGCTGAAGTCGGGATGATAGCCGGTGAGCGCAAAGACATGATCGTTCCTTAGCGTCCGCACCCCGTCCGGCGTCGAGACCGTCACTGAGTCTTCGTCGATGCTCACGATCTCACTCTGAAACAGCCCGGTAATCTCGCCATTCTTAATACGATTACTGATGTCCGGCAGGATCCAGTACTTCACATGCCGATGCATCTCTGTGCCGCGATGCACCAGCGTCACCCGCGCGCCGTGCCGCCACAGCTCGAGCGCCGCTATCGCGGCCGAATTCTTGCCGCCGATCACCACCACATCCTGGTCGAAGAAGGGGTGCGGATCGTCGTAGTAGTGGTCCACCTTTTTGCTGTCTTCACCCGGCAGCCCCAGCCGGTTCGGCAGGTCGTAGTAGCCCGTCGCCACCACCAGCTTGCGTGCCCGGTGCGTCACCGCGCGGCCGCTTCGGTCGGTGCCGTTTACGCGAAAGTCGCCATCCGCACCCTCGACCGTGTGCACCGTCTCATATAGCCGCAGATCGAGTGCATAGTGCTGCGCCACGCGGCGATAGTACTCAAGCGCCTCGGTCCGCGTCGGCTTCGGGTTCGGGCTTGAAAAGGGAATGTCGCCGATCTCAAGCAGCTCCGGCGTCGTGAAAAACGTCATGTGCGCCGGATAGTGAAAGATCGAGTTGCACAGGCAGCCCTTGTCCACCACCACGGCCCGCATGCCTGCGCGCTCCGCCTCAAGGGCGCACGCCAGACCAGTCGGCCCGGCACCGATCACAAGAACGTCAAAGAGGGGTTCCGCAGCCTGCTCGCTCATACATTTAAGACTACAGCGCAGGCGGAAAAGATTCACCGGCAGCCTCGTCTCTTTCCGCGGCCGAGCCCTCTATGCGTCCAGCAAGACCAGCTTGTGCGCAATCGCAAACAGAGCCAGCTCCAGCCGGGTGGAAACGCCGGTCTTATCGAAGATATTCGACAGATGGCGCTTCACGGTCTCTTCGCTGATGGTGAACTCCTTCGCAATGTCCTTGTTCGAGCAGCCCTCGACGATCGAGTTCACCACCTCCAGCTCGCGCGGCGTCAGCCCGTACGTCTTGCGCTCGGCCCCGGCCGCTGCCTTGGCCGTCAGCTCCCGCAGCTTGGTCACCAGATTGGCCACGCGCTCGCCGCCGATCCAATAGTCGCCCGACTGCACCGCCCGCAGCGACCGCGTCAGCTCGCCAGCAACCGAGCCCTTCTCGACAATCCCGCGCGCACCAATCTGCAGCGCCTCGATGATCTGCTGCGTTGAAATTGTCGCCGTCAACAAAATAATCTTCACGCCCGAGGACCGACTTACGATGGCTCGCATCGCCTCCAGTCCGGGCAAACGCGGCATAGCCAGATCGAGCAGCAGCACATCCGGCTCAAGCTCGAGCGTCTGCGTGATGGCGTCGTCGCCATCCTCCGCCTCGCCGACAACCTCGTATCCGGCTTCGTTCGACAGCATGGCGATCACGCCCTTGCGAACAACCAGATGGTCGTCGGCAACGACAATCCGAATGGGGTTTGATCCAGAGCCGAATCCTGCCGGTTTCCTTGGTACCTGGTTCATCTCGTCTCCTGGCCAGAAGAGCGGGTGGCCTCAACCTGCAGCCCGCGCGATGTAAGCATACGCCGGAGCCGCTCCGCTGCCAGTGGAATTTCTCGAAGCGTAGCTGCCTGGTCAGCAGCCGTGCCCGTTCCGGCCTCAAGCCGTGCGCCCAGCACGCGCATCTCCGACGCCCCGAGTACGCTAAAGCCGCCCTTCATCGCATGCGCGCTCGCTTCAAGAGCCGCATGGTCTGCCTGCTCGAAGGCCGCCAGCATGCGTGCCATGTGCTTCTCGAGCTCAGTAAAGGAAAGCACAAAGAGATCGCTCAGCTGCGTGGGACGCATCATGCTCGCAAGCTGCGCGAAGACTGCCTCATCGAGCACCTCCGCCTGCTCCGCCGCGGCAGAGGCCATCGGCAGCGCAACGCCCTGACGCACGCTCCGTAGCGCCTCCTCAAACTGCTCCGGTGTAAAAGGCTTCAGCAGAAACGTATCGAACCCGGCATAGCGCTCGGCTGCCGGCTGGCTGCCGCTCATCGCAAGCAGCGGCGCATCGCTCAACGCCCGCAGCTGCTTCGCCAGCTCCGGCCCACGCAGCCCGGGCATCTGCAGATCGCAAAGAATGATGTCAAACCCGCCGCCATCCGCCGTGCGCAGCAGCTCGATCGCTGCCTCACCGCTCTCCGTCTCTACCACCTCGTATCCAGCAGCCGAAAGATGCAGCTCCAGCACGGAGCGGCTGAGCTCGTCATCATCAATCAAAAGAATGCGCATCGGCTGGGAGTCCCGCATACCGAGCCAAGACTATCAACGCCTGCACGATCTCGCCACCACTCTCGAACACTGCCGAGCTATACAGTAAGTGCCATGGCCCGTTCCATCGCGAATCCAGCCCAGGACCGCAGCGCATGACGCGATGCCTGCCGCTGGCGCTCGCGCTGCTGCTTCTGAACGCCGGCACACCGGCCGCCTCTTTTCGCTACCAGCGGGCCGTCCGCGTCACGCAGGCCGGGCAGAGCTGCGCCGTCCTCGACCCCGCCCTCTACACACATGCCGCCGCCTCGCTCGCCGATCTCCGTCTCTACGCGGCTGACGGAACCCAGGAGATTCCCTTCGTTCTTCTCCGCAGCGGCAGTGCACAGACCGAAAGCGAACCGGCTCGCATCCTCAACCTTCATGGAGCCGGCAAGTCCGTCAGCTTCGATCTCGCAATGCCCCCGCACGTCTACACCGACGTGATCCTCAAGCTGAGCGCTCCGAATCTTCTCGCGCGCACCACCGTCACCGCCGGCAACGCAGCCGGAGCATCGCTTGGCGAGTTCACCCTCTTCGACCTTACCGCGCAGCATCTCGCCGGCGACACCACGCTTCATCTGCAGGAGACCGCCGC
>CAXTJC010000444.1:0-3079 GCA_964244225.1 uncultured Acidobacteriaceae bacterium | reverse complement strand
GGCATCTTCCCCTTCCTCATCACCGGCCTCGTCACCGCCTCCGGTGGCGCCTGGAACGCCTCCATCATCGCCGAGTACTTCCCGCTCAAAAACCAGATCCTTCAGACCACGGGTCTCGGCAACCAGATCTCCGTCGCCACCGCCGCCGGCGAGTTCCAGATCCTGCTCCTCGCCACCATCGTCATGGCCCTCATGGTCGTCACCATCAACCGCCTCGTCTGGCGTCCACTCTTCCGCCTAGCCGAAACCCGCTACCGCCTTTAGTCCTGCACCGCCACCACAAATCTCTTGACATCACCGCCCCCCCAGGATGAAATGGATTCAGAAAGGCCCGGAATAGCGTCAACTATCCCGGGCCGGCTGTTTAGAGTTTCATCAGAAGAACCACCGCTGCAAGCAGCATTGCAAACAGTATCAGCAGAACAGCTCCGGATACCGTCACAGTGCCCTGAGCTTTGGCTAGGCCAAGTCGCTTCAAAGCAACCACCTCCTTTCGCTGTGAAACACGCCCTGGGGCTCTCAACCCCGGGGCGATGTGTTTTCGCGCTGGGCGAAAACGTCTCCATCACACCGCAGGTGCCCGTGCGCTGACGCTCGAAAGAAAGCAGTTCAAGTATCACCGGCAAATCCCATCTGCCGCGTCCCACAAAAGAGACATAGCGAGGGCATTTCTCCTGATGCTGTGCCGCTGTTCGACCCCAGTGGAGGCCATTTTCCTTAAGAGAATGGCGTGGACCGATCTGGCCCGGGGATAGACCTTCAGGAGAAGTGCTATAAGCGCCGCAGCTTTATCATGACTGCGCTTTTAAATCCGCTCCCCACCCTTGCGCCCGGCAAATGCAAACACCACAGCCAGGAGCGGCGGCGCAATCAGCACCCCCCACGGCGGAATCAGGATCCCTAGCACAATCGGCCCCAGCAGCGCCGCCCACCACGGCACCAGCGTCGACCGATGCAGCACATACGGCCCGATCACTAAGCCTTCCAGCACCGCGATGATCGCGTACAGGCCCAGCACATACCCCAGCCGGTACCAGTCCTCACTGGTCTGAACGGTCACCGCCACACTCAGCACCGGCCCGATCAGCGCAATCATCCCGCCGAAGCTCGGAATAAACTGGCACAGCGCTCCCAGCAGCGACCACAGCGGCGCCAGTGGAACATGTAGCAGCTCCAGCCCCACCAGCCATAAGCACCCGACAATCAGCGCATCGAGCGTCGTCGCGCGCCACCATCCGAGCAGCGCTCCACCCGTCGTTCCCAGCAGCGACGGCCTTCCAGTCGCCCGCTCCAGCTCCCGCCCGTCGTCCATCGCGCCCTCCCCAGTCTGAGATGCCTCCGCATCCGACCACATCCGCGCTCAAATCGTCTCTGCTACCCTTTTCCTATGAAGTTCGGCGTCCTCGTCTTTCCCGGCTCCAACTGCGACCACGACACGCATAACGTCCTCGCCCGCGAGCTCGGCGCCCCCGTCGCCTATCTCTGGCACGCCTCGCACGATCTCGAGCACTGCGACGCCATTCTCGTCCCTGGCGGCTTCGCCTATGGCGACTACCTCCGCACCGGCGCCATCGCCAAGTTCGCCCCCATCATGCAGTCCGTCGCGAAATTCGCCGCATCCGGCGGTCTCGTCCTGGGCATCTGCAACGGCTTCCAGATCCTCTGCGAGTCCGGCCTTCTCCCCGGCGCCCTCATGCGCAATCGCAACCAACGTTACATCTGCAAGCAGGTCCACCTCCGCACCGAGTGCGCCGACTCCCCTTTCACCCACACCACCCCGCGTGGCGCCGTTCTCCAGATGCCCATCGGCCACATGGAAGGCAACTACTTCTGCGATGACGCCACCCTCGCTGAGCTCCGCGATCATGACCGAATCGCCTTTCGCTACAGCACCGCCGCCGGCGACGTCACCCCCGCCGCCAACCCCAACGGCTCCCTTGAGAACATCGCCGGCATCCTCTCCGAAGGCCGCAACGTTCTCGGTCTCATGCCCCACCCCGACCGCTCCAGCGAGCAGCTCCTCGGCTCCGTCGATGGCCTTTGCCTCTTCCAGTCTCTGGCCCAGTCCCTCGTGACTGCCTGAGTTTCTTCACCTCCAGGCGATCCGCACACGCTACAATCCTCTCGTCCCGCGGAGGTCTGCCATGCGCGTCGCCGCCTTATCCCTTCTCCCGCTCCTCGCCTGCCTTCTCACCACCTCCCTTTCCGCTCAAACCGAGAACAAGACCGACAGCAAGCCGGAGCCGGCAGCCACCTTTCACGCAGCCGACGGCGGCGTCAGCGGCGCCATGGAGAGCATCTTCATTCCGCCACTTGCCTCCGCGCCCTTCACCTTTACCCTGCTTACCGAATGGTCCCGTCCTCTCGGTAATGGCGGCACCTTCACCCTCACCAACCAGCGCCGCATCGCCCGCAACCTGAAAGGCCAGATCTATCAGGAGCGCTGGTTCCTCGTCCCCAAGGGCGGCCGCATCGCCTCGACCATGACCACCATCCAGATCACCGATCCCGCCCAGCACACCTGGCTCAACTGCTGGGTCTCCACCAAGAGCTGCGAGATCCTGAACTACGGTCTGCTCACCACCATGTCCTACCCGCCCGCCATCGGAGCCACCGGCCGTCTCGCCAGCGGAAACGGCTTCCATCAGCATGAGGATCTCGGCAGCAGCCGCACCCTCGGCCTCGACACCACTGGCTACCGCGAAACCACCACCATCAACCCCGGCGTCCTCGGCAACGATCAGCCCATGATCACCTCGCGCGAGTTCTGGTACTCCCTCCGCCTCGGCCTCAACCTCGTCTCCATCGTCGACGACCCGCGGAGCGGCAAGCAAGTCTTTACCGCGACCGACCTCACCACCTCAGAGCCCGATCCGACCCTCTTCAACACGCCCGAGGGCTATACAGTCGTCGACCGTCGCAGCCAACAAGCCGGCAAGCAGTAGCCCAAAGACCTCCTTGCGCTACTCACTTTTATGCATGATCCGTTATTCTGACCCTGAGCTTGCCAAAGGGGGAAGAGCCCGCACTTGCGCTTGATTTGTCATTCTGAGCACAAGGAAGAACCCGCTTCTCGCCT
>CAXTJC010000443.1:0-3085 GCA_964244225.1 uncultured Acidobacteriaceae bacterium | reverse complement strand
CCGCAGACGATCCATCTGCGCGAGCGCGGCGTCTCCCGTCTGCATCGTTATATTGACGAGCACCTCCACCTCGCACGCATCCATCACGCGCAACAGCTCGTCCGCTTCCATCGAGTCCAGGTGATTGTGATAGTCGATGACTGGAAAGCGCGGCCGCTCCTCCGTGTGCACCGCCGTCTTCAACGATGAGCGAGGCTGAAACAAGCCGAGCGGAAGATCCACCTCTGCCTTCGCGCTCACCATATCGACAAACTTGTCCTTCCCAACCTCCATCGCCGCCCCTCTGAACCGCTCGCAACGTAACCGAATCTCGGAAAGCCATCATCTCGATCGAAGCCACGCAGCGTGATAGCAGGGCGCTCTGTGGAGCGCTCCCTCATCTCGCCTCTACGCTCCCTTTCAACTTACATCGTCCAACTTCCTTCAGCTCTGCGTCGCAATCGCTGAGGCTGTCCGCATCTGCCACTTTCCTTGCGTAAAGTCCGGAAACTCCATCGGAGCGCTTCCCTTTGCTACGGAGCTCACACTCAGCGGCGAGACAGCCGACCACGCCGCCGCGTCATACACATCCATGTCTGGCGCTATGCCTTCGCGCAGGCATGCAAGCAGCCGGTACAGCATCAGGAAGTCCATGCCCCCATGCCCGCCAACCTTCTTCGCCAGATCCCCTTCCCTCTTCCATAGCGGGTGCTCAAACTCCTTGTACAGGTCGATTGATCCCCACTCCTCATCCTTGTTCTGGCCGTCCAGGTAAATCCGCGCCGGATAATCCTCGAAGATCCCGTTCGTTCCTGCAATCGAGTTCACCCGGTCATAGGGGTGCGGTGTTGAGACCGTGTGCTTCACCGTGATCGTAAGTCCCTTCGTCGTCTTGATCAGTGTCGTATTCATATCGCCGGTCACGTACTTCTCTGCCAGCCTCGGATCTCCGGCCTTCAGGTGCGCCTTGCGGTAGACGTCGAGCCCCCGTTGCGGCGTGCTCATTGAGACCAGGTGCCCGAATTTGTCGCCATGATTGATCCCCATATAGTTCGCCACCGGTCCCAGCCCGTGCGTCGGATACAGATTGCCGTCCCGCTTGGTATGTTCCGCTCGTCGCCACAGACCCTCGCCCTTGTCCGAGAACAACTCCTCCCGCAGATCATGCAGATACGCACCCTCACCGTAGAGCAAGTCCCCGAATTTGCCCGCGTGCACCATCCGCAGCACCAGTGTTTCGTTATACCCGTAGCAACAGTTCTCCAGCATCGTGCAATGCTTACGCGTCGCCTCAGAGGTCCGCACGATGTTCCAGCAGTCCTCAAGCGTCGTCACCGCCGGAACCTCCACCGCAACGTCCTTGCCCGCCTTCATCGCCGCGATCGCCATCTCCGCATGCCACATCCACGGCGTCGCCACGATCACAAAATCCACCTCCGGCGACTTCAGCAACGCCTGGTACGCATGCGTTCCATCGGTGAACAGCCCCGGCTTCTTCTGCCCACTCTTCTCGACTAGCCCCGCCGCGTTCTCCGCGTGCGCCGGCACCGCATCGCAGATCGCCACCACCTGAGCATCCGCTGCCAAAAGGTTTTCAAGCAGCGAGGTTCCCCGGCCGCCCGTTCCGATCATCCCGATTCGCGGATTCCGCTTCTCAAACGGAACATCGATCATCGTCTGTGTGGTCGACGTCGGCGCCGCGTGCGTCATCCGCGTCACACCCGCTGCAACCGCACTCGCCGTGCTCAACTGCACAAACTTACGCCGCGTCCAGCCAGATCCAAAAGCATGCTCATCCATCGCCATTCGCTCTCCTCATGCTGTTCTGCAGCTACTTCTTATCCGGCTCAGTAAGCAAACGAGCCTTGCTAGACGCGGATTGACATCACTCGCCGCCTCTTCGCAAGCCATTTCAAACATCGTAAGCAATCGAAACTCTTTAGCTTGCGATAGAGACTATGAGCAGAAAGCGCCTCCTGTCAAAGCAAATCCGCTCAGCAACTCGAACAAATCCGGAATCACGCGGCCAATATCGACATGCTAAAATCGGGCACTTCGAAATATAAGGCACGGAAGTGAAAGTGATCGATACCCGCAAATCGGCTTTTCTTCCGCCCAGGAGGCTCGTGTGACCACTTCAGCCCCGGCAACCTCTCTCGACCAGCGTCGCAACCTCGCCGTCGACGCCTACCGCGGCCTTGTCATGCTCCTGATGATGGGCGAAGTCCTCTCCTTTGCCAAAGTCGCCCAGTCCTTCCCCAACAGCCACATCTGGCAGTTCCTTGCCTATAACCAGTCTCACGTTGAGTGGACTGGCATGAGCCTCCACGACACCATCCAGCCCTCCTTCACCTTCCTCGTTGGCGTCGCTCTGCCCTACTCCCTGCGCAGCCGCCTGAAGCGCGGCGCCACCTTCCGCGGCATGCTCGGCCACACCATCTGGCGCAGCTTCCTGCTCATCGTCCTCGGCTTCTTCCTCCGCTCGATCCATAGCCCGAGCACCAACTTCACCTTCGAGGACACCCTCACCCAGATCGGCCTCGGCTACACCTTCGCCTTTCTCCTCTCCTATTGCCGCCTGCGCTGGCTCTGGACCGCCTTCGCCGCCATCCTCGTCGGCTACTGGCTCGCCTGGGCCCTCTACCCCGCCCCCGGCCCCAACTTCCCCTGGGCCTCGGTCGGCGTCTCTCCGGACTGGCACAGCCACCTCCTCACCGGCTTCTCCGCCCACTGGAACATGAACAGCAATCTCGGCCAGGCCTTCGACGTCTGGTTCCTCAACAAATTCCCCCGCCCCGAGCCCTTCCTCTACAACGACGGCGGCTATCTCACCCTCAGCTTCATCCCCACCCTCGCCACCATGATCCTCGGCCTCGTCGCCGGCCGCTGGTTCATCGAGTCCGAACCCAAAATCCCCCTCCGCCGCTTCTTCATCGCCTCCGCCTCCCTCCTGGCCGCCGGCCTCTTCGTCCACTTCACCGGCATCTGTCCCATCGTCAAACGTATCTGGACCCCCGCCTGGGTGCTCTGGAGCGGCGGAGTCTGCTTCCTTTACCTCGCCGTCTTCTCCTGGCTCATCGACGTCAAGCAGTACCGCCGCTTCGCC
>CAXTJC010000442.1:0-3099 GCA_964244225.1 uncultured Acidobacteriaceae bacterium | reverse complement strand
ACACCGAAGGAGCTGGCGGAGGCGGATACGGTGCTGAAAGCGGCGATTCTGCATGATCCAGAGCTGCGGACGGCGCTCTATCTGGACGGGCGGGCGCTGGCGGCGCTGCACAAGGATGATGCGGCGCGGGAGGCGTTTACGCGTTACATCCAGCTGGCGCCGGCGGACGATAAGTACAGGGCGCGGGCGCAGAACTATCTGGCGAACCTGTCGCTGGCGCGGGCGACGATGGCGCCGCCGTTCGCGGCGAAGACGCTCGATGGGCGCACGGTGTCGCTCGATCAACTGCATGGGCAGGTGGTGCTGCTGGACTTCTGGGCGACGTGGTGCGTGCCGTGCAGGCAGTTTTTGCCGCGGCTGCAGAAGCTCGCCGCGGATTTAAAGGACGAGCCGTTTACGCTGTTGAGCGTTTCGTGGGATGAGGATGCGGACGCGTGGAAGCAGTATGTGGCGGCGAACGCGATGACGTGGCCGCAGGTGCTCGATGCGAGTCACGAGCTTTCAAATACGTATGGCGTGGACGGGCTGCCGCACTACTTTACGATCGACGCGGATGGAGCGTTGCAGTCCGAGGTGGTGGGGGTAGGGTCGGATGATATTGAGGCGCGGGTGCGGACGCTGCTGCTGAAGGCGAATCGTGAGGCGCATCCGCGGCGGGCGCTGCCGAAGGCGGGGGCGGAGAGTGTGCCGGCGCCGGCGCACTGAGGCGCGTTCGTTTGCCGGCGAGTACTTCTTACTGAAGGCTCGTCACTTTTTACTTGCGGAGCAGCCCCAAATCGCTGGATGATGCGATCACTGGAGTTCTCATGCATCGCCTGCTTGTTTTGTCTGCCCTTCTGGTCCCGCTCTCTCCGTTCTGTCTGCGTGCGCAGATAGCCGCCTACACCACGGATCCCAAGTTTCAAAAGGAGGTGGCTGCGGCGAAGGAGCCGCACCTGAGGGAATGGGACAGGCTCGACCACTGGAAGAAGGCGAACAAGATTGCGGGTGGGGGATGCGCGGAGTGCCTGCGGGAGGCGATCCGCATTGAGTATCGGGGTGGCGATACGAAGGCCACGCTCGCAAGCTGCGGCGATCTGGAGCGCGTGGCGACGGGGCCGGGAGACAAGGCGTTTGCGGCGATGATGCGGGGAAGCTCGCTGTTCCACGCCAACCATGAAAAGCCAAAGCCTGAGCAGCTGGAGCAGGCGGATGCGGCGTTCCGGCAGGTGCTGACGGTGAGCCCGGGGCAGCGACTCGCACGATACATGGATGGGCGGACACTGGCGCTGCTCAACAAGGACGACGAGGCGCGCGCCGTATTTACGGAGTACGTGACGATGACGCCGGCAAGCGACCAGTATCGGCTGCGGGCGCAGCATTTTGCGGAGAACCCGGCGCTGGCGCGGGCGCAGATGGCGCCGCCATTTACTGTAACGACGGCGGAAGGCAAGCAGTTCACGCTTGACGACATGGGCGGGCGAGTGGTGCTGGTGGACTTCTGGGCCACATGGTGCGGACCGTGCAATGAGGAGCTGCCGCATATTCAGAAGATCGCGCAGGAGTTTGCGGGACAGCCGTTTGTGCTGATCAGCGTGTCGTGGGACAAGGATCAGGGGAAGTGGCAGGAGTTTCTGGACAAGCATGGGATGACGTGGAACCAATACCGGGACGCGGATCACGAGCTTTCAACGGCGTACGGCGTCAATGCGATTCCTCACTACTTCACGATCGATTCAGACGGCGTGCTGCAGTCGGAGAAGATCGGGTCGGGATCAGATATTGAGGGCAAGATCAAAAAGCTGGTGGCGCGGGCGAGAGAAGCGCGGCCTGTCGCGGCGGTGAAGGCGGAGGGGCAGTAAAGGGGGCGGAGCTGCAGGAGCAAAATACAGGGAAAACTTTTTCCGAAGATCGACATTGTGATTGCAGTCTCTCCCTTGCTACGTTCGCGGAGCTACTGACCAACGAGCGTCCTTGCTCGTATCCCGCTTCGTGGAAGGCTATCCCATGCGTCTTGCACTCTCCGCCCTTGTTGCCATCGCCTCGCTTGCTCTGCCCGTTGTCGCTCATGCCGGAACATTGGAGGAGTTCACGGTGACGGGCCATGGCCTGGACCTGACCTTCTCGCTGCCGTCCATGCCGGTGGTCGGGGATAACTACCAGAAGGGTTTCTTCTTCTCTCTTGGCGACATCTCCTTCATGGAGAACGGCACGATGATGACGGCGACCAACGTGTACTTCTACACGAAGCCGGATGAGGGCGGTTTCAGCCTGGATGATGCGAATGATAACGCCATCGACGGCCTGGACTTTACCGGTCCGAAGCTGTTCAAGGGCACCGTGAAGCAGCCGACCTTCAAGGAAGGGATGTTCAAGCTGACACAGAACGGATGCGGCATCGTGAGTGAGGCGGCGGCTGCGGATGCGAGCCTAGCTCCGTGCAAGTATCGCCTGGCGATCGAGCCGACAACCGCGGCGACGCCGGAGCCTGGCTCCCTGGCGCTGCTGGGCACGGGTGCGCTTGGGGTAGTTGGCGTGGTCAGACGGCGGCTGTCGCTTTAGGATTGTCTCGGCCTGCTGGATGCGGTGGCGGCGCCGGATAACAGTCAGCAGGCGGATGTTCGATGGATGTGCACGGGATCGCATGAAAAGTTGTAGGCAGGCTTGACTTGCCAATCCGATCGACTGCCGGTAGCATCCAACACAAGAAACCGGTCTGCAAAGCAGGTGCGCGACCAACGCTGGTTGAACCAATATTCATTGAACAGGGACCTAGCTCGTAGATATGGCTCGGTGTGCAGTGTCCGCCAGTCCGGAATGCCTAAAGAGCCACGGCGGGGTCCCACCGTCTTAGACGGGTTCACCAGCGACTCGACGCACGGCCCAGCGGATCGGTTTTCTTTCTTCTCTTTGCTCCCCTCTGCGGTCTGATCTAAAATATTCGAAACGCTCAACTTAGGTCCGGACCCCGGATGTTCAAGACTCCCATTCGGAGCAACATTCGTTCTGCGAGACCAGGTGGACAGACGTTCGGCCAGCGTAGGGGCCATGCGTGGACTGCCTTTCAAACAAGGATAGAACGGCGCGGTTGATCCTTGCGCCAAGCGCCCGAAGTCTTCT
>CAXTJC010000441.1:0-3139 GCA_964244225.1 uncultured Acidobacteriaceae bacterium | reverse complement strand
CCGCTCCCGCTCAAACCATCGGTGCCCCATCCATGGCGCAGCCTTACCGCGACATGGGTGGGACGTAAACCGCACGCCCTGCCTGACGTTCCTCAGCCCCCAAATCAAAGGCCGTCATCTCGACCGGAGCCGGGGCCCCCGGCGAGCGAAGTTACTCGCTGGGGTGGGAAGCGAGACAGCATCATCGTCTCGCGCAGCGGAGAGATCCCCCGTATTTGCCGTTGTCGTTGCTTGTTCCTTCCCTTGAAGCGCCGCGCGAGTTATGAAACAGGCAGTTAAAGGCCCTGCCGCTCCGCGTCATGCTCTACCCTGTTTGGAGTATGCCCTTCCAGTCACAGTTCCTCTATGCTTCTCCTAGTCGAACCTTTCTGTTCTAGCTCTTCTGTTCTAGCTTTCCTGTTTTCATCTTTCCTGTTTAGCTCTTTGTTTGTCATCCCGCAGGGATCTGCTTTGCCTCAACGCTCATCCTTCAAACTCTCCGAAAGCGACCCCATGAGTAAGTTCACAGCAGACCTCGCACGATACCGGCAAAAGGGAAACAGCTCGCGCGAGATCTGGCTCAACCCCGCCGTCTGGGCCATCGGCTGGTACCGTCTCGGCAACTGGCTCAACGTCTCGCCGCCCACGCTGCTGCTTCGCGTTCCCTTGAAGGTCATCTCCCTGCTCGGCAATAAGTTCTGCGAGATCTTCATGGAGATGTGTATCGACCCCGGCGCCACCATCGGCGAAGGCCTCTTCATCGCCCATATCGGCGGCGTGCACATCAACCCCGAAGCCACCCTCGGCAAAAACTGCGACATCGCCCATCGCGTGACCATCGGCACCTCCGCCATGGGCAGAAAAGGCGCGCCCACCCTCGGCGACAACGTCTACGTCGGTACCGGAGCCGCTATCATCGGCAAGATCCGCGTCGCCTCCGGAGCCAAAATCGCCGCCAATACGCTGGTCATCAATAACATACCCGCAGGCGCCACCGTAATGGGCGTTCCCGGCCGCGTCATCATGCGGCCGCCCGCGCCTGCTCCGGCAACAGCAGTCGAGGAGAGCACGCATGCTTGAGGACGCTAAACGCCAGCAGCTGCGGCGCTCCATCCAATCCGCCTCCGCCGCCAACGATGCCCCCGCCGCTCTCTCCGCCATGCGCACCCTGCTGCAGCCCGAGAGCAAACCGGCCGACGTCTCCTTCTGCGCCCGCGCCATCATCGCCCTTGCCGGCAGCCTCAGGCAGCAACCCGGCCTGCAGCCGCTGCGCGCCTTTATCGTGCGCTCCGTCACCGTCGAGCCGATCCTTCCGTACCTCCTGACCTCCGCGCTTCTCTCCGGCCTCCTGCTCGATCCGAGCGTCGGCGGCTTCGGCTCCTACGTCGACGATCTGCTCAGCCCGCAGGGCGCCCTCGCCGCCGCCAACCCCGATCTGCTCCTCATCCTGCTCGATCTCGAAGACATCGCCGGCCGCCTCCCCGATCTCTGCGCCGACGGCATCGGCGCAGCCGTCGAGGCCGAAATCGCCGGCTCCGTCCAGCACCTCGCGCATTTGCTCCGCAGCGCCCGCGCCAACAGCCGCACCCGCATTGTGCTGCAGGGCTTCGTCGTCCCGCACATCTCCTCGCTCGGCCCGGTCGCCAACGCCAACCTGCCGCACAGCCTGCCGCGAGCCGTCGCCAGCCTCAATATCCAGCTCGCCGACCTCTGCGCCACCATCTCCGACTGCGCCTTCTTTGACGTCGATGCGCTCGCCGCCCAGCACGGCCGCGCCCGCTGGACCGACCAGCGCCTCTTCCTCTCCTCGCGTCTCGCCGTCTCGGCCGCCAACTTTAGCGTCTACTCCCGAGCCCTCGCACGCACCCTCCGCGCCCTCTACAAGCCCGCCCGCAAGGTTCTCTGCACCGATCTCGACCACACCCTCTGGGGCGGCGTCCTCGGCGAAGACGGCGTGCAGGGCATCGTCACCGGTGCCACCTTCCCCGGCACCCCCTTCCTTCTCTATCAGCGCCACCTCAAGCAGCTCGCCTCCCGCGGCATCCTCCTCGCCGCCGTCTCCAAAAACAACGAGGCCGACGTGCGCGAGGCCTTCACCGCCCGCGCCGCCGATCTCGCCCTCACCCTCGACGACTTCGCCGCCCTCAAGATCAACTGGAATGAAAAATCGCAGTCCATCCTTGAGCTCGCGGCCGAGCTCTCCCTCGGCCTCGACTCCTTCGTCTTCGTCGACGACAACCCGGTCGAAGCCGAAGCCATCCGCCAGCGTCTGCCCGAGGTCGCCGTCATCGAGGTCCCCGTCGCCGAGCCCTGGCGTCTCCTCGATCTCCTCGCCGAAGAGCCCTTCTTCGACGTCCTCCGCGTCACCGCCGACGATCAAAACCGCCTCACCGAATACAAGGCCCAGGCGCAGCGCGCCACCCTCGAAGCCTCCTCAGGCGGCCGCGACGAGTTCCTCGCCTCCCTCGGCATCGTCTGCACCTTCCAGAGCGCCCTTGACGCCCCGCTCGCCCGCTCCGTGCAGCTCCTCGGCAAGACCAACCAGTTCAATCTCACCACCCGCCGCCACTCCGCCGCCGACATCGAAACTTTCGCCGCCGATCCCGCGGCCCAGGCCGTCGTCGTCCGCGTTCGCGACCGCTTCGGCGACGCCGGCGTCGTCGGCCTCGCGCTCGCCCGCAACCAGGGCGCCACCTGCACCATCGACTCCCTTCTGCTCTCCTGCCGCGTCATCGGCCGCGGCATCGAAACCGCGCTGCTCGCCCACCTCGCCCGCCACGCCGCCCAGCTCGGAGCCACACGTCTCGTCGGCGAGTTCCTGCCCAGCAAGAAGAACGCGCCCGCCGCCAGCTTCTACCCCGATCACGGCTTCGCAAGCCTCCCGAACGACCCGGCTCAGCCCTCTGAATCGCTCTTCTTTGACCTCGACCTCACCACCAACCTCCCCGTCACACCCCCATGGATCACCCTGGAAGGAACCTCTACCCATGACCTCGCAGCCAGTCCCGGAATCCCTTCGCTCGCTTCTCGCTGACACGTTAGACATCCCGCCGGCGGAGGTCACGCCAGAGCTCTCCACCCAGACCCTCGAGTCCTGGGACTCCTTCACCCACCTCCAGGTCATCCTCGCGCTTGAAGGCGAGTACGGCGTCCAGTTCGA
>CAXTJC010000440.1:0-3141 GCA_964244225.1 uncultured Acidobacteriaceae bacterium | reverse complement strand
CGTAGATTCCCGCCACCCGCACATAATCGTCCGTGCCGAACTTGCCCAGCGACACCTTGAACTTGCGCGCCTCGCGCTCCAGCAGCTTCTTGCCGATCTCGATCGCCCGCTCGCGCTGGTGCTCGTTCAGCCAGTGCTTGATCTTGTTGCGCGCCCGCGAGCTCTTCGTAAAGCTCAGCCAGTCGCGGCTCGGCGCGTGCCCCGTCTGCGTCATCACCTCGACGATGTCGCCGTTGCGCAGCCGCGTTCGCAGCGGCACAATCCGCCCATTCACCTTCGCGCCCGTCGTCGTGTTGCCAACCTCGGTATGAATCGCATACGCAAAGTCGATCGGGCTCGCGTCCTTCGGCAGAACCACGACCTTGCCCTTCGGCGTGAAGGTGTACACCTCCTCCGGATACAGATCGATCTTGAGCGTCGACATGAACTCGTTCGGGTCGCTCATCTCGCGCTGCCACTCCACCAGCTGCCGCACCCACGCCAGCCGCTGCTCGTCCTTGGCCGTCACGTTGTCACTGGCCTTGTACTTCCAGTGCGCCGCGATGCCCTCCTCGGCGACGCGATGCATATCCTCCGTCCGGATCTGCACCTCAAACTGGTGGCCGCCCTCGGCGATCAGCGTCGTGTGCAGCGACTGATACAGGTTCGGCCGCGGCATCGCGATAAAGTCCTTGATGCGCCCCGGCACCGGCCGCCAGATCGAGTGCAGCAGCCCCAGCACCGCGTAGCAGTCCTGCACGCTCTCACAGATCACCCGCACCGCCAGCAGGTCATACACCTGATCGACCGGAATCCCCTGGCTCTCGAGCTTCTGCTGGATCGAGTACAGCCGCTTGATGCGCGACTCCACCCGCCCGGAGATGCCGTGCTCGCGCAGACCCGTCTCCATCTGCGCAACCACCGTCTCCAGAAACTTCTCGTTCTCGCCGCGCAGCGCATCCACCTCGTTTGACACACGCTCATACGCGTACGGGTCTGTATAGCGGAAAGCCAGGTCTTCAAGCTCGCCACGCAGCTTGCCCATGCCCAGCCGGTGCGCCAGCGGCGCGTAGATATCCAGCGTCTCGCGCGCGATCTTCTGCTGCTTTTCGGGCTTCAGGTGCTGCAACGTCCGCATGTTGTGCAGCCGGTCCGCCAGCTTGATGATCACTACGCGAATGTCCGTCACCATCGCCAGCAGCATCTTGCGGATGTTCTCCGCCTGATGGTCCTCGCGATTG
Organism: uncultured Acidobacteriaceae bacterium; assembly: GCA_964244225.1. Taxonomy (GTDB): domain Bacteria; phylum Acidobacteriota; class Terriglobia; order Terriglobales; family Acidobacteriaceae; genus Edaphobacter. The sequence continues at coordinate 1,921 of CAXTJC010000440.1, read as the reverse complement.
GCAAACTTGATTTTGTCGAGCTTCGTCACGCCCTCAACGATGTGCGCCACCTGCTCGTTAAACCGCTTCGCAATCTCAACTGACGTGACATCCGTATCCTCGACCGCGTCATGCAGCAGACCGCCCGCAATCGCCGTCGAATCCATCTTCAGCTCGGCCAGTACATGCGCGACCTCAAGCGGATGAATGATGTAAGGCTCGCCGCTCGCCCGCAGCTGCCCATCGTGCTGCTGCTTGCAGAACGCCCACGCGCGCCGGATCAGCTCCAGATCGTCGTTCGGCCGGTTCTCATGCACAACGCGCAGCACCTGCTCGAAGTACGCCTCGATCGAAACCGGATCGGAGCCCGGACTTCGCACGCTCCCGGCAGAAGCAGCGGCCTTGCCATTCATCGGCTCCCGCAAACCCTCAGCCGGCACAAACGCACCCACCGGCTCCGGCAGCACCGCGCCGGCCTGCGCCTCGCTCAGAGCCGAAATCTTCTCAGGGAGCGCAGCCTCCAGCTCCAAACCGCCGTCACTTTTCGCCTGCTGGCCCGCGCCGTCCTGCGTCCGCACCAGCGGATCAGACTTCGGCAGAATGGGATCAAGGCTCGGCATGGCTCATTATAAAGGGGCTTTTAATCACGCATTCACCCTCGTCATCGCCGCATATGTACTTTTGCCTGAAGCTCGATTGCCTCGCAGCGCGTCCATTGAGTGTGATTCACTCCGGTTCTTCCCGCTGCCACTCTGCCGCCAGCCTCCTTCTGCTCCTCAGCCTCCTTCTCCCGGTCTCCGCCTTTGCGCGCAACGCCGCACCCTCCGCCCTGAAGACCCCAAAGTCCGCACCGCGGCCCAAGGTCGTCGCCTACTTCGGCCAGTGGGGCGTCTACGACCACTTCTTCGTGCGCAACCTCGTCGCGAGCGGCGCCATCCGCCAGCTCGACCAGATCAACTACGCCCAGGGCTTCGTCACCAACGGCCACTGCTCGGTCGCCGACCCCAACGCCGATCTCAACATGAGCTTCTCCGCCGCTGACAGCGTCACCGGTATCGCCGACACGCCCGCGCAGCCCTTCCGCGGCAACCTCCACCAGCTCGTCGAGCTCAAGCGCCGCTATCCAAAACTCAAAGTGCTGCTCTCACTCGAAGGCCAGGCCCGGGACTTCGCCGCCGACGCCCAGCCCGCCGCCCGCCAAGCCTTCGTCAGCTCCTGCATCGACATCTTTGTCCGCGGCCATCTCGCGCCCGGCATCGAGGCCCCGCGCCTCTTCGACGGCATCGACGTCGATTGGGAGTACCCCCACGGCGACGACGCCGCCAACTTCGTCACCCTTCTCACCGATCTCCGCCAGGCCATGAACGCCGTGCGCCCCGGCCTTCTGCTCACCATCGCCGCCGGCCCCTCGCCGCGCATGTACGGCGGCGTCGATCTCGCAGCCCTCAATCAGGTCGTCGATCAGGTCGGCCTGATGAACTACGACTACAACGGCCCCTGGAATCCGCGCACCGGCTTTCTCGCGCCGCTCTACACCGAAGACGGCAAGGGCGGCAGCGTCGATCGCAGCATCCACGAGTGGGAGGCCGCCGGCATTCCCGCCGCCAAGCTCCTGCTCGGCCTGCCCTTCTACGGCTATGGCTGGCAGGAGGTCGCACGCGCCGACAACGGCTTCTGGCAGACCGGCCGCTCCATCCGCGGCGACCGCCCCTACCCCTTCTTCCGCGATCTCATGGCGCCCCAGCCTGCAACTAAGATCTCCGATACCAGCGGCATCCCCAAAACGCCGCCACCCGCCCAGCCATCCATCGCGCAGCCATCCATTCAGACCGCCGCCGGCATCACGCAGACTGCCACAGCCTCTCTCCCGCAAGCCGGCACACCGTCTTCGCCCGCAGCCCAGGCCTCAACCACCCGGCCCTTCATCCCCTACCGTGATCCG
>CAXTJC010000439.1:0-3148 GCA_964244225.1 uncultured Acidobacteriaceae bacterium | reverse complement strand
CGCGCTGATCTACCTTCATAACGGGGCGAAGGGCTTCGGCATCGATGCCACAGTGCAGCCACATCGCATCGTGCTGCATCGCGAGTCGCGCGAGCGGGACGACCGCCGGGAGCGGACTTTGCGGCAGGTTGGTCTAGGCGGCCAGATTCTCTCTGATCTGGGTATTTGCAAGATTCGCCTGCTCACCAACACGCCGACGCACGTTCCGGCTCTGCAGGGCTTTGGCATTGAGATTGTCGAGCAGGTCGCGATTCCGCTCACGCGGCCGGCATCCAGACCCTGACGCTGGTTCGATTAGAGCAGCTCATCCAGCCCTAGACGGAGCATTTCGGTGAGGAACGCCTCGTGTGTGGTGTACCGGATGGCGATCATGCCTGCCGCGCGGGCTGCGTCGATATTGTCTTCACGATCGTCGATGAAGAGAATATGCTCCGGTGCGGTCTCAAGGCCCTTCGCGGCGTGGCGATAGATAGCGAGGTCGGGCTTCGCCAGGTTGAGCCGATGCGACCAGGTGCAATGATGAAAGGCCTCAATCCAATCAAAGCTTTGGCGGATTCCTGTCTCCATGCGATCGCCGATGTTTGATAGAATGCCGGTTCGAACGCCGCGACGGTGCAGCTCCCTGGCCCATGACACCATCGGCTCGTTCAGGTCCGTCCACAGATCGATATCGGTCTTATAGAGCGTCTCGAGATCGGAGTCGCTGAGCCCTGGATGTCCGACCGACCGTGCCACGTGATGCCAGAAGGCCGTTCCGTCGAGCGTTCCGCGATCGTAGTCGTGACGCGGCTCCCAGTACGCTTTGTGAAAGATCTCCGGTGTGCCGCCGACGGTCTGGCGCAGACGTTCCCAGGCGGCGGCGTTTGGGCCTAGCGAGAGCACCTGGCCATAGTCGAACAGGACTGCGCGGATCTCTGGGGCGTTGATCGTTTGCGAGGCTGACGGTTGGCTGACGGAAGTCGCGGGGGAGTCGTTCATCGAATCTGATTGTAATGTCCGTCAGCTGGCACGCCGTTACCATAGATCCGTGACCGAGTTTCCGAATGCGCGAAGCCGGTTTGCACGGCGAACCGGCTGGGATCGCAGCTACAGCGAACTGCAGGGGGCTTTTAAGACTGAGCCAGGTGCTCCTCTTCTTGACCTCACAACCTCCAATCCCACGGCCTGCGGCTTTGAGCTGTGGGCGGCCGAAGTGTTGGAGCCGCTGCTCGATGCACGTGCCCTGCGCTACACGCCGGACCCCAAAGGTCTGGTGTCGGCTCGAGAGGCCGTGGCCGGCTACTATGCGGGTTATGACGCGGCTGTCTCGCTCGAGCAGATCGTTCTAACGGCCAGCACCAGCGAATCCTACAGCCATCTGTTTCGATTGCTGTGCAACCCTGGCGACGAGGTCCTGATCGCGCAGCCGAGTTATCCGCTCTTCCACTACCTGGCTGATCTTGCGGATGTGACCCTTCGATCGTATCCGCTGTTCTATGACTACGGCTGGTGGATTGACATCGCGGAGCTGGAACGAGCGATTACGCCGCGATCCCGCGCGATCCTCGTCGTTCATCCGAATAATCCCACCGGGCATCCGACCTCGGAAGCGGAGCGCGCGCAGCTCTATGAGCTGTGTTCGCGGCATGGTCTCAGCCTCATCGTCGATGAGGTCTTTCTCGATTACCCGCACGCGCCTGGGAAGAGGCTGCGGAGCTTCACTCGCGGGGCCGCCCCTGTTCTCACTTTTGTCCTGAGCGGCCTGAGCAAGATTGCAGCTCTGCCGCAGATGAAGCTCGGCTGGATCGTAACGCTTGGGCCGGAAGGCGATCGAGACGAAGCCCTCGCGCGTCTGGAGGTGATCGCCGACACGTTTCTGTCCGTCAACACCTCTGCGCAGCTGGCGCTCCCCTCATGGCTCGAAACGGCTCCCAGGATGCAGCGTCAGATCCTTTTGCGCATGGAACGCAATCTTGCGATGCTCACGAATGCAAATCTCGAGATGTACGACGTCTCGGCAGGCTGGAGCGCGATCCTTCGACTACCGCGGCTCTTCGATCATGAGTCCGCGTTTCGGACGCTGCGCAGCGCGGGGATTGTGACGCATCCGGCGCACTTCTACGGACTCGATGATCCCAGCCGTGTCGTGCTCAGCCTTATCGTTGCTGAGGAGACGATGCGCCAAGCGGTAGAGCGGATCAACAGCCTGATGAAAGGTGTCTGCTGAATTCAGAGGATACGCTCACAGATCCTGCAGAAAAGGATTGTCCGCGGCCTCTGCTCCGATGGTCGTTGCCGGACCGTGCCCGGGAATAACTCGCGTCGCCTCAGGAAGCGGCAGCAGGTGGGTGTGGATCGAACGCAGCAGTGTGGCTGTGTCGCCGCCCGGCAGGTCGGTTCGGCCGATACTGCCCGCGAACAGCGTGTCTCCCGCGAGCAGCAGGTCATGATTCGGCAGATAGAGGCAGAGACTGCCCGGCGTATGGCCCGGCGTGTGCAGCACCGTTCCGCTCAGCCCGGCTACCCCGACGGAGGCGCCGTGTTCGAGGCTCGCGTCCGGCGGCTTGACCTCGGGCGTTGCTATGCCGAGCCATCCTGCCTGCACGTCCATCATGGCGACCAGCGGCAGGTCGGCCTGGTTGTAGAGCACGGGCGCGCCGGTACTCTGTTGCAGGCTCAACGCGCCGGCGATGTGATCGATGTGTGCATGTGTCACGACGATCTGCTTGATAGTCAGTCCGTGGGCGGCCACACGGGCTAGAATCGCGGCGATATCCGCGCCAGGATCGACGACGATCGCCTCACGGCTTGTTTCATCGCCGAGGATGGAGCAGTTGCAGCGCAGCAGGCCGACTGGAAATACGTCGTGGATCATGGCGCCTCCCAGGCCTGCGTGCAGAAAAGAAACGGCGCGCTCGGGGCGCGCCATCTCAGATGATTCTTGCCGGTCTACTTCTTCACGGGCGCGTTCTTCACGGGCGCGGACTGCTTCGTAGTCGTAGTTCCGGAGAGAACCGAGTGATCGCTGCCGCTGCTACGCGCCAGAAGAATCGTCAGCGCGATGGACACCAGCATGAAGAGGATCGCCGACCAGGTCGTCATTTTAGTGAGCAGGTTTGCGGCGCCGCGTGGGCCGAAGGCTGTCTGCGAGCCCTGGCCGCCAAAGGCC
>CAXTJC010000438.1:0-3173 GCA_964244225.1 uncultured Acidobacteriaceae bacterium | reverse complement strand
TTCAGCAGATCCGACCAAATTCTCCTTCGTTAAGGGCATGGCTTCAGCCATGCCGTACGTGCTTTCCATGCAATGCGGCTTTAGCCGCCGAAGTCAGTTTGGTCATACTTCAGGTCTAAATCAGACCCTTACCTAGTTGTCATCCCGAAGGGATCTGCTGTTGCCTTTGCTCTTGTCTTTGCCATAAAAGAGACTCTGAACAAGTCCTTTGCTTTTCTTTCTTCCATTCCGACCCTGAGCGAAGCCGAATGGGGAGGAACCTGCTTTTTGTTCGGATCGGCTAAATACTTCTCCACTTAATCAGATCTTCCTCAACATCGGCAGAGCGCACTCGCCGCTCATTGCAGCCGCAGCGTCCCCATCTGTCCCGTCTGCAAATCTCGCACGCCCAGCCGAAGCACTGAATTAGCGGAGACGCCGGCAATCGTCTGCCGCACCGGAACTCCCCGTGCCAGCACAGCTTGGTAATCGGCCGGCTCCAGCCCTATATTGAGCTCCGCCCTTTTCTCCGGTCCGGCGACGCCGTTCGCGGCCGCGGCGGTTAGCAGAAGCAGCAGCTTCGCATGCCGCAGCCCGTCCGCCCCGGTCACAAACGTCACGCTCGCCGGATCCACCATCACATCCACCGTCGTCTCTCCACCCGCCGCGCGCGGTCTTGAGACATTCGCCCGCAGCAGCACGCCTGTCATCTCCAGCCCGCCTTGCCGAGTCGCCGCACCCAGATCGGGCATGCCCGCAGCCTCCGGTTGCGCGTTCGCCGTCGCAAAGTAGCCCTGCCTGTACGCAAGGTGGTACCCGCGCCCCGGCACCGCGACGGCAATATGCCGGTACGCTCCATCCCACTTCTTATTTTCGGGCGAGTAGTCCACGCGATAGGTATGGCTGCCCTCCTCCACACTGCGTGTGAGAGCCCCCGCTAGATCGTTCGTGTTGTAGAACGCCCGGCCGCCGGTAAGCGACGCCAGATGCTCCATCGCGACCTGCAGATCGTACTGCCGGCTCACCTGGCCCTCAATCGCGCGCACCCCGCCGCGTCCACTCACATCCGCCTCGGCCTCGCCGGAGACATCGGCGTCCACCGTCGTCGACGCCATGCCATGCGTGCTGACCGGGTAAATCGCGATCCCCGATCCCGCCATCGCCACCGTGTTATCCCGCACCCCGGGCAGCTCCAGCGTGTGCGGCAGCGAGGCAACTGTGTCGGTCTGTAGCGAGGGCCCGATCCCCACCGGAAATCTCCCCGCCAGCCAGATCAGGTTCTTGCGCCCGGCGTATCCGGCCGCCGCCTGCGTCAGCTCGGAGAGCGCCTCCTCCGTGTTGCCCGCCCGCTCCCTGTACGAGATCACACCCTCGCGCAGCGGTGCGTTTCCCCCCGGCGCCGGCGATCGGCCCATCGCCGGCGCCTCCCGCGTCGTCTGGTCCGCCGCCATCTCACGATCGCTCTCGTCGCGCACCAGATCGGCCGGTTGCGCACGAAGCTTCGCCACTCCCGCCAGCAGATCGCCCCGGTTTGAGGTCACGGTCTGCACTACCCGCACACGGCTCCCAAGCGCATACAGCCCGCAGCGCGTCCCCGCCGGCATCGCCTGAAAGAACCGGATCAACTCCTTGCGCGCAAACGGCTGCTCCGTCGTCGGTGTATTCAGCAGATCGAAGAGGATCAACGTCACCGCGCCTCCACCCGCCTCCTCCGGCAGGTTCGAAAACTGATACCTCTTCGCACCGGCCGGCCCCGCTATCGTTGCCGTCGTTCTATCCGCAATCGTTCTATCCAGGAACGCGGCAATGCGCTGCTCGCGGCCGTTCTCCTTGATCACGAAGTCCTTCGCCGTCAGCCCATTCACGATGTGCCCGCCGGCATCCTGCACCACCACGTCAAGCGACACCAGCCGCGTCGTCACTCGGATCGCCGGCGCCGCACTCTGCGCCGCGCCCAAAGTGGGAACGCTGGCAAGAGCTCCAGCCAACAACCATCGCATCAGAAATCGTCCACGCACCAGTACGCTCCTCGAGGAGTCTGCGGAAGTGGCTCCATGCTACGCGCGAACTCCCTTCGGTTCACTATCAACGAAGAGCGTAAGCGACGGACACTTGCTACAAACAACCGTCTACGATAGATCGCAGCGGCCACCCGTCCTTGTGAGCCGGCCACGCCGTCCTTTTTGAGGAGGAACGATCCATCCATGCCTCGCACCCTCAGCCGCCGTACCATTCTCCGTGACGCCGCGACCCTGGCCTCCGCGTCCACCCTCCTGCACCCGCTCCGCCTCTTTGCCCAGAGCGCGCCCGAGAGCTCGATCGTCACCGCTCCCATAGGCACCTTTCGCGGAGCCACCGAGGCAGGCGTCCGCGTCTTCCGCGGCGTCCCCTTCGCCGACCCGCCCATCGGCCCGCTCCGCTTCCGTCCCCCCGTCGCGCTCAAGTCCACCTCCGGCGTGCACGATGCCACGAAGTTCGCCGCCGAAGCCATGCAGAAGGCGGACGCCAACGTCGCCCGCAGCGAGGATTGCCTGTACCTCAACATCTGGACGCCCGCAGGCAAAGGTCCCTTCCCGGTCTTCGTCTGGATCCACGGCGGCGGCTACACCGGCGGCAGCGCCTTCGCGCCCATCTTTGATGGGGCCGGCTTCGCCCGGGCCGGCATCGTCGTCGTCACCGTCGCCTACCGCCTCGGCGTCTTCGGCTTCATGGACCTCGAACCGCTGCTTGGCCCAAGCTACGCCGACAGTGCCAATAACGGCACCCGCGACCTCATCGCCGCCCTCCACTGGGTCCACGAGAACATCGCAGCCTTTGGCGGCGACCCCACCCAGGTCACGGTCGGCGGCGAGTCCGCCGGAGCCAAGGTCACCGCCGCCCTGCTCGCCATTCCCGAGAGCGCCGCGCTCTTCCACTCCGCCATCTCCGAAAGCGGCGGCGGCGAGCGTGTCCTCACCCGCGACCAGGCCGCCAGTGTTGCCCAGAGCTTCTCCGCGCTCTGGAAGGCCGAATCCGCGCCCGAATCCGTGAGTAAGGATCTCCGCACCGCACCAGCCGCCGCCCTGATCGATACTCAGGAGACGCTGATCGCCACCTCATCGCTCCACTTTCCCTTTCGCGAGCAGATCGGCGGAGCTTTGCTTCCGTCGCGGCCAGTCGACATGATCGCGGCCGGCGCCTCGCGGGGAAAACGG
>CAXTJC010000437.1:0-3174 GCA_964244225.1 uncultured Acidobacteriaceae bacterium | reverse complement strand
TCGGCGGAGACGCGCTCGGTCACGCGCGCGAGAAAGGTGTAGTGCTCGGCTTCGAGAGCGCCACCGGCGTACTTCAAGTTGATGGCATCTTCAATCAGTGGCGCGTCGAGCTTGACGGCGACACGCGGACTGAACTCGCGGCCGCTCCGGCTGCCGCCAATCAGGATGGTGTGCGCTTCGCCTTCGGTTGCGATCTGCGCGATGGCGCTGGCCCACAGTTCGGCGTCGTACTCGGCCAGCACGGGCAGATCAGCGACCAGAACCTGATCGCCCAGCAGGGCAGCCTCTGCAGCAACCGCGGCAACCCCGCTGCCGAGAACTACCAGCGTGATGGGGCCCTCGCGGCCTAGCTCGTGGGCTGCCTGCGTCATCTCATAGGTGCTTTTGCTCAGCTTGGCTGCGGTATGTTCAGCGACGACCAGGATCATCAGAGTACCCTCGCTTCGTTACGGAGAAGATGGATTAACTGCACGGCTGCTCCGTCGGCATCCTTGCCGTCAAGCAGCCTGCGCCTGCGCTCTTTGATCTGCACGCCTGCGTTGAGAACCTTCAGTTTCGAGGCGACGCTAAAGCTCTCGATCGAGTCGCGCCGCAACTCTTTGCGCTTGGCCTTCATGATATTCGGCAGCGTGGGATAGCGCGGCTCATTGAGTCCCTGCTGCGTCGTGATGACGGCCGGCAGAAATACCTGGAAAGATTCGCTGCCGGCATCGACATCGTGTTTACCGGTGAGTTGCTGGCCGTCAAGCGTCAGCGCGTTGGTCCACGTGGCCTGCGGCCAGCCCAGTCGCTCCGCCGTCGCCGCACCGAGCGCGTGGCTGTCCCAGTCCGCCTGCTGGCCTCCGCAGAAGATCAGGTCCACACCCTCATTTCTGGCCGTCTGAGCGATTACACTGCTGACCGCCATGACGTCGAGCGGCTCCGGTGTTTCGACCAGGATCGCGCGATCGACGCCCATGGCCAGCGCCGTCCGCAAGGCCTCTTCCGAGCGGGCGGCACCCACGGCGAGCGCCACGACCTCCACGTCGGAGCCGGTCTCACGCATCCGCAGCGCCTGCTCCACGCCGTACTCGTCCATGCTGTCGACGACCAGCTTGCTGGCTGCCGTATCGATCTTGCCGTCCTTCGCTTTGACGCTCTCTTCAGCGTCCAGCACCTGACGAACTACAGTCAGAATTCGCATCGTTTTTACTCCCCGCTGAGCCTGTTTCTGCCGGTTGTATTCCGGTCGCCCGCCAAGCTCGCGCACCGTCAAATGGGGCACTCTCTACGGGCTACTAATTTACCCTGCGGTAGGATAGAGTAGCAAGCGCGGGTGGAGACCTCCCATGATTGCCACGGAACAGATTGAAGCAGCCACGCATGCACCGCTTTCTCAGCTAAGCACGGAGGAGCAGCTGCTCCAGGAGTCCGTGCGCAAGTTCGCCCGAAAAGAGATCGCCCCACTGGTCCGGGAGATGGATGAGGCCCAGAAGATGAGCCCGGCGCTCATTCGGCAGATCTTCGACCAGGGATGGATGGGCATGGAGGTGCCGGAGGAGTACGGTGGCGTCGGCGCGTCGTTTTTCAGCGCGATTCTAGCGATCGAGGAGATCGCGGCGGTTGATCCTTCGGTTGCCGTTATGGTGGACGTGCAGAACACGTTGACCGTGAACGCGCTGCTGAACTGGGCGAATGAAACGCAGAAGGCCAAGTATCTGCCGCGTGTTGCGACCGACCTGATCTGCTCCTACGCGCTGAGCGAGGCCGGCTCGGGCTCGGATGCGTTCGGGTTGCGGACGACGGCCCGCGCGGACGGTGACAGCTTCATTGTTAATGGCAGCAAGCTCTGGATCTCGAGCGCCGCCGAGTCGGGACTCTTTATCGTCTTTACCACCGTTGATCCGGCTCTAGGTTACAAGGGCATCACGGCCTTTCTGGTTGAGCGGGACACCCCGGGATTTACGGTCGGCAAGAAGGAGGACAAGCTCGGGATTCGGGCGTCGTCGACCTGCGAGCTGCTGTTCCATGACTGCCGCATTCCAGCCGAGAACATGCTGGGCGAACTCGGGAAGGGATACAAGATTGCTATCGAGACGCTGAATGAGGGGCGGATCGGGATTGCGGCGCAGATGCTGGGGCTGGCGCGCGGCGCATGGGAGCATGCGGCGAAGTACACCCAGGAGCGCCGCCAGTTTGGCCGGCCGGTGGCGGAGTTTCAGGCGGTCCAGTTCTCGCTGGCAAAGATGGCGACGGAGATTGAGGCGTGCCGGTTGATGGTCTACGACGCGGCCCACCGCAAGATGGCAGGGCTCCCGTATGTAAAGCAGGCGGCGATGACAAAGTACTTTGTTTCGCAGGTGGCGGAGCATGTAGCCAGTGAATGTGTCGAGTTGTTTGGCGGCTATGGCTTCGTGAAGGACTACCCGGTGGAGAAACTCTACCGCGATGCGAAGATTGGCCGGATTTATGAAGGCACGTCCAATATGCAGCTGGCTACGATCGCGAAGCAGGTTTTGGGCTAAATCGCTTATCGCTGTACGGGGGGGGCGTTTTGTTTGATTATCATCCCGCATCGATCTGCTTTTATTCTTTCTCTTTCTTTGCATGGAGAAGCAAAGGTGCAGATCCTTAGCTGAAGCGAAGTTTTGGTAGCGAGCCGTAGCGATAGCAAAGACAAACAGCAGATCCCTTCGGGATGACAACAAAGGGAAGGTTTACCAATACTTGCTGTGCTGCAATGAAAAGCGATGCTGGCATGTAGCCCTGCATCGCTTTCTGCTGTTTTCCTAGCTTATGTTCAGGCCTGTAGGGTGTACTGGCCGGCTTTGACTATGGCGATCGATATTTCCCGACCGATCGCAATCGTATTTTCAGGCTCATGCTGGGTGAGGCTGCGCAGGGTAGCCGTCTGCGTATGCAGGGCGTCTCCTTCTACAGTTGCGCCAAGAATCCGTTCTGCAGCGCGCTCGACCACACGGAACGAACGTGCGGCGTAGTACCGGGTCAGCTTTTCGGCCATTGGGTTCGCCTCCACCATCTTCTCTGTTCGCAGGATGGTGGACTCCAGGACGAGTGCCTCGGCGAAGATCTCGGCCAGGGCGCCCATAACCTCCTGCTGCTCGGAGAGTGCCTGCGCGAAGCGATGCGAGGCCAGCCCAGCGCAGAAGAGCGCGATTCGCTTCGCGCTCACCA
>CAXTJC010000436.1:0-3223 GCA_964244225.1 uncultured Acidobacteriaceae bacterium | reverse complement strand
TTTGGAGTTATTCAACAGGTGCTAAGGGAAGTCGCGCGAATAGATCGATGCCCTGAGACTTATTCCAGAACTGCATCGCTGCGTGCTCTGAAGCAAAAGTCACAAGAGTAACGAGGGAAATACGGGGGTCTCTCCGCTACGCGAGACGATGGTGCTGTCTCGCTCCGGTCGAGATGACGGCTTTCTGGAGTTATTCAATAGGCGCTAAGGGAAGTTGCGCGAATGATCGATGCCCTGAGAACTTTGTTCAGAAACTGGATCGTTGCGTGCTCTGAAGCAGAGCAACAGCAATACACGGAGTGTGAGTTAAGCTCTTACTATCACCGCGATCGGACATTCCTCATTGTCAAAATATTTGCGTCTTGCCCTCTGCTGCGCCCTCATGCTCGCCGCCTTTCGAGCTCATGCAATCGAAGCGATCAAAGTGCCTATGACGGCGGAGCACTGGCGTCCGCTTGGCGCCGACAGCATGGGACCCAAAGCTGAGCTCGAGTTTCTTAAGAAAGAAGGTTTTCCGCAAGGACTGCTCATGGCCAAGGCCGGCACCACGGAGCTGGCGGACGTAACCTTCCGCACCGGCACGATCGAATACGATTACAAAGCTCTTGCCGCCGATATGCCCGGCATTCAGTTCCGGAACCGCGGCCCTGAAGGCAAGCAGGACGGCGAAGAGGTCTACCTGCGCATGTTCGGCGAGTGCCGGGCGTCAAACGACTGCATTCAATACGTTCCCGTCATTCATGGGTTCATGCTCTGGGACCTGTATCCGCAGTACCAGAGGCAGGCCTTCGTGCTTGATGGCTGGAACCATGTCCGGCTTGTGGTGTCTGCCAACCGTCTCAACGTGTACGTCAATTACCAGTCTGCGCCGGCGCTCGCGATCGGCCATCTTGAAAGCGGCTCCACTCAAGGCTCAATCAGGTTCCGTGGTCCAGCCGTGTTTGCCAACCTCATCATCACCCCGAATGAGACGGATGGTCTCCCTGCGCAGTCCTTGCCCGATCCTGCCGTGAAGGATCCAGGCATGGTTAGGCATTGGCAGATCTCAGTACTTGCTCCTCTGCCCAGCCCTAGAACTCCTTCCTACTCCCAGATGCCCACCAATCCCGGTGCCTGGAGGCAGATCGATGCCGACTATGGTGGTCTCCTCAGCCTGAACCGCCAGTACTTCGCCTCCGACGATCCCCCAGCGATCAGCTGGCTACGATTCAACGTCCAGGCTGTGCAGACCGGGACGAGGCATGTCTCGCTTGGCTGGCTTGGCGAGGTCTGGATTTTTGTGAATGGGCAGCTCGTTACGCAAGGGAAGAATTTTTACTATCCCGAAGTGGAGCGGCGCGACCCGGACGGCCGGCTTTCGCTGGAGAACGGTTCCTTCGACATTCCGCTCAAAGAAGGAAAGAACGAAATCGCTATCGCCCTTTTCGCCGCTGTGCATGACGATCTCCGACCTCGCACGCGATATGGTTGGGGTGTGATGATGCGCTTCGCCGACCCGCACGGACTCAGCTTTTTGAAGTAGCCGATTTAGACGTCGTAGATCAGAGATTTTGTACTCCCGGATGGCAGCCGCAGGACTCGCGGAGGATGAGCGAGACGGGGAGGCGTGTGCGAACGCGCGCCGGAAGGGAGTCGCCCTTGATGCGTTGGAGCAGGAGCCGGGCGGCGGTTCGTCCGAGCTCGTCGGCGGGCTGGCTGATTGCCGTGACGGACGGGCTGATCAGCGTGTAGAAGTCCACGTCGTCGAAGCCGACCAGGGCGAGATCGCTGCCGGTCTCGAGACCAAGCTGTCTGAGGGTCTCGATGACCCAGATGGTTGAGGCGTTGTTGGTGGTGAAGAGTGCGTGTGGCCGGCTGCGGGAGCGGAACAGGGAGGCGAGGGCGGACTTGGGGTCCTTCTCGTCAGAGAGATGCAGCGTCTGCGTGTAGGGCAGGTTGGCGTCGCGCAGCTGCGCCTCGTAGCCGGCGATGCGCTCCTTGATGGTTCGCAGGTGCGAGTTCTTTGCGACGCAGAGAACTCGTTTGCAGCCATGCGACAGAAGATGCTCGACGGCCATGCGAGCGCCCGCTTCGTTTTCAACCCCGACCGAGTCTGTTCTGGCGACCTCAAGGGGGCGATCGATGGTGACAAGGGGAACGCCATCCTGGGCAACGACCTTCAGGTTGCGATTGCGGCTATCGACCGGCACGAGAAGGATGCCGTCGACGGGATGGTGGGTCATCTGCTCGATCTGCGCGGCTTCAATGGCGGTGTTCTCGTTCGAGGCCGCCAGCCAGACGAGATAGCCTTCGGCGCGCGCGGCCTCCTGCACGGCGTGACTGACGACTGAGAAAAACCTGTCGGCCAGGTCGGGAACGATGAGACCGATGGAGCGGGAGAGCTGGCCGTTCAGCACGCGCGCGGCGTGGTTGGGTTGGTACCTGAGCTGGCGGATGGCGGCGCGTACTCGCTTGGCTGTATCCTCCGCGACGTACGGATGCTGGTTGATGACGCGGGAGACTGTCATGGCTCCGACGTTGGCGGCTCGCGCGACATCCTCGAGGGTTGCTTTCTTCATGGGGTGAGGACCTGTTGATCTGCTGACGACTCAGGGTAGCTGATTGGACGATGCGCTGACACATAGGCGATTGCTCGAGGACATTTTTTCAGAACTGCTTGACAGCCAATTGATCGGCGGCGTACAAGGTGTGCATTCTGGTAGCGCAATCATATACAGCATTTTGCGGATCGCTGTAAGGATTGTCCCAGGCGGCGGCATATACGAGCGGATGCTCTCAGGCGTGGTCTGACACCCCGTCTGGCAAGGGCGAATTTACTTCGGGAGCAGGCAGATGATGAAGCAGAGACAGCGATCGGCGCGCGTTCACAGACAACGAAAGCCTGGGCGAAGTTGCGTGGCAGGGCTGCTGGGTGCATGCGCGGCGCTGGCGGCTCCTCTGGTGGCTCCTCTGGGAGTGCAAGGCCAGACGATGAAGGCGCCGGACATCACCAAGACGCCGACGCTCTATGTGGTTCCGTATGCCCACCTGGATACGCAGTGGCGATGGGAGTTTCCGCAGACCATCAGCGAGTTTCTGCTCAAGACGATGCGGGTGAACTTCGATTACATCGACAGGTATCCGCACTACGTCTTCAACTGGAGCGGAGCGAATCGCTACCGGCTAATGAAGGAGTACTGCCCGGCGGACTATGCGCGGATGACGCAGTATGTTGCGGCTGGAC
>CAXTJC010000435.1:0-3227 GCA_964244225.1 uncultured Acidobacteriaceae bacterium | reverse complement strand
GGCGTCGTGACCGCCATCTCTCCCGCCCATCGCACCAGCAGAAACCAGAGCAGCAAGCTCCCTCCCAGCGCAAGAATCCGCACCAGATGCAGCACGCCCAGCGTCAGCGGCCGAATCCGCATCGCCCGATCCACGCGCCGCAGCACCACGGAGCGCCCGATCGTAGACAGGATGAGCCATACCGCCAGCAGCAGCGGGACGACCCAGACAGCGGTCTTCAGGAGCGGCGGAAGCAGCAGTCCGAGAGCAGTCGCCAGCCGGGCCGCCGAGCCCATCGGGTCCGCCAAGCCCAGCTGATCGATTCCCAACGCCTTGGCTGTGCCAGCCAGATCGCGCTGGCCACCGATTACATCCGAGACAATCTTCAAGCCCTGCGTGCCGAGGATCCACAGCGCAAATGAGCCGAAGATCCATCGCCACAGCACCTCGAGCGCCGTCACACTCGGGTGCCGCCAGCACCACTGCATCACCCGCACAAACGACTGTGTGCCGCGCACCGGTGCCGCCGCCACGTTGCCTTTGGCGCCGGCCTCCCGCCCCTCCTTCGGCCACTCATCCACTACCGCACCACAAAGTTCACGAGCTTGCCTTTGACGATCACCGTCTTCACCAGGGTCTTGCCCTCAAGCCGCGCGCGAACCTTGTTCTCATCCAGCGCCGCCGTCTTGATGGCCCCTTCATCGCTCTCCGCCGGAACGGCGAGCACCAGCACGAGCTTCCCGTTGACCTGCACCGGGACCTCGATCGACTCCTCCTTTGCGAGCCCCGCATCCGCAACCGGCCAGCTAGTGCGGAAGACAGCGCCCTCATACCCCATCGCCTCCCACATCTCCGCCGCCAGGAACGGAGCAAAGGGTGCTAACAACAGCACCAAGCCATACATCACCGCGGAGACGACCTGACGCGGGATCTCTCCGGCATCCATCACTGACTCGTTCTTCGTAATCTCGTTAACCAAAATCATGATGGAGGCAATCGAAGTGTTGAAGTGCCAGCGTCCGCTGAAGTCCTCGGTGACCTTCGCGACCGTCTGGTGCAGCAGACGAAGCAACGCCCGACTTTCCCCCGTCTCTGCAACCCCATCGGCGCCGCCCGTCACATCCTTGTACTTCATAACAAGCCGGTACACCTTGCTCAGAAACCGGCTCACCCCGGCGACCCCATCCTCCTGCCACTCCAGGTCGCGATCCGGCGGCGCTGCAAACAACGCATACATCCGCGTCGCATCCGCGCCATAACGCTCGATCATCAGGTCCGGGCTGACCACATTGCCCTTGGACTTCGACATCTTCGCGCCATCCTTGATCACCATCCCCTGCGTAAACAGCCGCTCCGCCGGCTCGCTGTTTTTAACCAGTCCCAGATCCCGCATCACCCGGGTCCAGAAGCGCGAGTAGATCAGGTGCAGAATCGCGTGCTCCACGCCGCCAATGTATTGATCGATGGGAAACCAGTACGCCGCCTTCGCTGGATCAAACGGTGCGCGATCATTCTTCGCATCAGTGTACCGGTAGAAATACCAACTTGAATCGACGAACGTATCCATCGTGTCCGTCTCGCGCAGTGCCGGCCCGCCGCAGACCGGGCACGTCGTATGCAGAAAGCTCTCCACCCGCGCCAGCGGCGACCCGCCCTGCTGCGTAATCTCTACCTGCTCCGGCAGCAGCACCGGCAATGCACTTTCGGGCAGCGGCACCACACCACCCGGCTCCACCGCAGAGCTATGCGCCTCTCCCGCGTGGCCACGGGTGCAATACACCATCGGAATCGGCGTACCCCAGTAGCGTTGTCGGCTTACGCCCCAGTCCTTCAATCGATATGTAACCGTGGCGCGTCCAAATACGTTGCGCTCCGCAAACGCCGCCATTCTCTCCTGTGCCGCCAGGCAACTCTCGCCCGTCCACTCGCCGGAATCAAGCAGCACCGCCTCCGCCTCGCCCAGATACGGCAGCGCCAACGCCTCCGGAGTCTCGTCGACGTTCTTCGCGATCACGCGCCGAATCTCCAGCCCATACTTCGTCGCAAACTCAAAGTCCCGCTCATCATGCGCCGGCACGCTCATCACCGCGCCCGTACCGTAGTCCGCCAAAATGTAGTTCGCAATCCAGATCGGCACGCGTTCGCCGTTGAATGGATTGACCGCAAACCGGCCCGTCGCGACGCCATGCTTCTCGATCGTGCCGATGTCCCCAGCCTCGCGCGCCGCCCGTTGTTGTGCGACCATCGCCTCCACCTCACGTGCGAGATCTGCATCCATCGCGGCCCAGTGCTGGATAATGGCGTGCTCCGGCGCCACTTGCAGTGACGTAGCCCCGAAGATCGTATCCACCCGCGTCGTAAATACACGAATCGACATGCTCTCCGTACAACCATCTACAGCGAAGACAATCTCTGCACCCTCGCTTCGCCCAATCCAGTTCGCCTGCATCGTCCGAACCTTCTCCGGCCAGCCCTCCATCGTATCGAGCCCGCGCAGCAGCTCATCGGCATACTGCGTAATACGAAAGAACCACTGCGTCAGGTCCCGCTGTTCGACGATCTGGTCGTCATGCCGCCAGCAAACTCCGCTGATTACCTGCTCGTTCGCGAGCACAGTCTGGCACTGCGGACACCAGTTCACCTTGCTCTTCTTCCGGTAGGCCAGACCTCGCTCGAACATCTTCAGAAAGAACCACTGGTTCCACCGGTAATAGTCCGGAAGACACGTTGTCACCTCGGTCGACCAATCGAAGCTCATCCCCAGGCGCTGAAACTGCTTCCGCATCGCAGCGATGTTGGCGAGCGTCCACTCCCGCGGCGGCCTGTTGTTCTTGAGCGCGGCATTCTCCGCCGGCAGACCGAACGCATCCCACCCCATCGGGTGCAGCACGTTATGCCCGCGCATCCACATGTACCGCGCCAGCGCATCGCCGATCGCATAGTTGCGCACATGTCCAATGTGCAGCTGCCCACTCGGGTACGGCAGCATCTCCAGGCAGTAATACTTCGGCTTTGCAGATGCGTGACCCTCCGCCGCATACAGCGCCGGGTCCACATCCCACCGCGCCTGCCACTTCGGCTCAATCTCCGCCGGGTTATATCGTTGCTGCTCGTCGCGCCCCTGCGATTCAGTTGTAATCGACTGTTGCATATCTCTTCATTGTAAAGAACATGAATGATCGGAGCTCTAACGGAACGCGCTGTTTTACTTCGTTCGTAAGAAGGCAAGACTCGAAGCTGCTTGCATG
>CAXTJC010000434.1:0-3229 GCA_964244225.1 uncultured Acidobacteriaceae bacterium | reverse complement strand
CTGGGCCATGAGGCCGCAGGCACCATCGTCGAGCTAGGTCCCGGCGTGACAGACCTTATGGTTGGCGACTCCGTGGTCTTCTCCTTCGTGCCTACCTGCGGCCAGTGCGCCCCCTGTGCCGCCGGCCGCGCTGCCCTGTGCGAGCCCGGAGCCCGCGCCAACACTGCCGGCGAACTGCTCGGCGGCGGCTGCCGGCTGACGGACGCATGCGGTGAAAGCCTGCATCATCACCTCGGCGTCTCCGCCTTTGCAGAGTTCTGCGTCACCTCGGCCCGCTCCGCCATCCGCGTTGAGCCTGACCTGCCGCCGCAGATTGCCGCGCTCTTCGGCTGTGCCGTCATGACCGGTGTCGGCGCCGTCGTGAACACAGCCCGCGTCTCTCCTGGCGAGAGTCTGGCCATCTTCGGCCTAGGAGGCGTCGGCATGGCCGCACTGCTCGGTGCGAGAGCGAGTGGCGCCTACCCGATCGTTGCGGTCGATCTCAACGAAGAAAAACTCGCCCTGGCGCGCGACCTGGGCGCCCACCACTGCCTGAACGCAAGGGATCCAAACCTGATCGAAGCGCTGCGCGATCTGTCGCGCGGCGGTGTGGACTTTGCCATCGAGTCTGTCGGCAGCGAGATCGTCTTCGCCCAGGCCTACGCCGCCACCCGCCGCGGGGGCACCACCGTCACCGTCGGTCTGCCCGCGCCCGGCCGCATGCTCAGCATCCCCGCCCTCACCATCGTCGCCGAAGAGCGCACCATCAAGGGCTCCTACATGGGGTCAGCGGTTCCCTCGCGCGATCTGCCCTGCTACATCGCCCTCTACCGCGCCGGCCTGTTGCCGGTAGAGCGCCTGCTCACGCATCGACTCACGCTTGACGAGATCAACACCGGCTTCGACCGCCTCGCGCGCGGCCAGGCCATCCGGCAGGTAGTTCTCTTCAACTAAGCCCACTCGCTCGCCGTTCTTTATTGTTATCCCCGAAGGGGATCTGCGTCTGCTTTTCTCTCTCCTTCTCACCAAACAGAGCCATCCGCCCTAAAGATCCTCAATCCATACCGTCTGCACATTCACAAACGCATGCGCGCCAAAGTGCGAGAGCTCGCGGCCATAGCCGCTCTGCTTCACGCCACCCACCGGCACCCGCGGGTCCGATGCCGTGACTCCGTTGATGAAAACACCTCCGGTCTCGAGCGCACGCGCCATCTCGCGGGCAAGCGCGATATCACTCGTCCAGAGATTGGCGCTCAGACCGTACTGGCTCGCGTTTGCCGCGATCACGGCCGCTTCAGCATCGCGAACGCGGGTCAGGGCCGCCACAGGCCCAAAGGTCTCGTCGTCGAAGACCGGCATACCCTGCGTTACGCCGCTCAGCACGGTTGGCGGATAGAAGAAGCCCTTACCCTCGGCCGGCCTTCCACCGCACATCACCCTCGCGCCGGCGGCAACACTCGCCTGCACCTGCCGGTCCAGTTCCACGCGCAGGTCGCCGCGCGCGATCGGCCCGATGCGGTTCATGCGATCCGTAGGGTCGCCCATGGTGAGCGCTTCAGCCGCCGCAACAAACTCCTCCTCAAAGCGATTAGCAATCTCCTCCGCCAGCAGAAAGCGCTTCGCCGCCAGACACACCTGCCCCGCATTGCTGAAGCGGCCGCGTACTGCAGCCGCCACGGCGCGCGAGACATCGGCATCCTTCAGCACGATGAAAGCGTCCGAGCCGCCCAGCTCCAGCACGCTCTTCTTGATGTGCCTGCCGGCCTCCGCCGCAACCGCCGATCCGGCGCGAACACTGCCGGTTACAGATGCTCCCTGAACGCGCCAATCCGCGATCACGCCGGCTACATCCTCCACATTCAAAATCAGGTTCTGCAGCACGCCTTCGGGAAAGCCGGCTTCGAGAAACACCCGCTCCAGTTCTAAAGAGCTGCGCTGCGTATTCGGCGAATGCTTCACCAGCACCGTGTTCCCCGCCAGCAGCGTGGGTACGCAGAACCGCACCACCTGCCAGAGCGGAAAGTTCCACGGCATCACGGCCAGAATCGGTCCCATCGGCAGATACGAGACGTAGGCCTGCGACCGGCCTGTGGGCGCGGCCTCATCAGCCAGCATGCGGGGTCCGTGCTCGGCAAACCACTCCGCCGTGCGGGCGCACTTCTCCACCTCGGCCTCCGCCTCGGCGATGATCTTGCCCATCTCCGCCGTGATGGTTGCGGCAAGCACCTCCCGATTCCGCCGCAGGGCCGCAGCAAAGCCGGCCAGCAGATCGGCGCGGCGATGCACGGACAGCTTGCGAAAGCCCTGAAAGCCGCTCTCGGCAAGGCTCAATCTGCGCTCCGTCTCGGCAGGAGTAAATGTATGAAAGCTTTCGATCGGCTCCCCGGTCGCGGGATTGATAGTGCTGAACGTCGACGAATTCATAACTCTCCTCTACCGTTTCAACCCGCTTCGTAAGCACGCCGCAAATGGCTCAATGCCCTATGTTCAGAAAACAAAAGGCATAAAACAGAGACGAAAAACATAGAACGAAACAAGGAACATAGAACGAACAACGGAAAACGAACAACGTAGAACTAAGAACCCTCCGGCCGATTCCGCCCCAGCCGATCATGACTCGAAACCCAGTCACCGCGAAGAATGGCGCTGCTCAGCGAAAGATCCCCCGCCAGCGCAACGCCGGCGCAGATCTCCGCCAGCTTGTCCGACTTGCCTGTGCCGAAGCAGCCCAGCAGATGCAGGCACTCTCGCTGCGTGGGTAACCCGGTTCCGCCTCCGACCGTTGCCACAATGAGCGACGGAATCGTGATCGACCAGTAGAGATCCCCGTCCGGCTGCAGCTGCGCGTAGACGACCGCCGCATGCGACTCCGCGATGTTAGCCGCATCCTGACCCGTCGCAATAAACATAGCCGCGAGACCGTTTGCAGAATGGGCTCCGTTATTCGCCGAACCCGCAAAGAAAGCGCCAGCCTGCGAGATCTGCTGCATGTGAAACAGGTCAGCCGTATCCACACCCATGATGCTCTGCAAGCGATCTCGCTTGATCACAATCTCCGCCACTACGCGCTTGCCGCGCGTCAGCAGCGTATTCAGCTGCGAGTGCTTCTTGTCGGTATCGATGTTGCCCGAAAGCAGAAATCTCGGAGCATCCGGATGCGCTGCGACCATCCATTGGCAGGCCGCCAGCGTCGCTTTGCCGACCATGTTCTGCCCGGCAGCATCGCCAGTCGTGTAGTCGAACCGCAGAT
>CAXTJC010000433.1:0-3234 GCA_964244225.1 uncultured Acidobacteriaceae bacterium | reverse complement strand
GCGGGTGTTGCCTTCCCATTGCACGATGAGGCGGGCGTTCTCCGCAGTGATGGCTCGCTGCCGGCAGGCGGTGCGGGCGGCGGCTGAGGAGACGACAGAGGCCAAGCCTTGCTGGCGGAGAAGCTGGATGACCTTGGCTTCGACGGCGCTTTCCGTGAGGACGGGGGCGGCGCGGGTGAAGTCCTGGACGGCGTAGAGGACGCCATCCTGCTCGAGGACGCCGATGCCGATGGTATCGAGCCGCGGGTCGAGCAGGTTGGCGCGGTGGACGGGTGTGATGCTCCAGAGCTGCTCGATGGAGGCTGGTGCGGTGCGGCCGCGGGCGAGATTTTCAGAGATGGTGCTGAAGTGCGCGCCGGCCTGCGCGGCGCGGGCGACGAGGCCGGGCTCGCCGGGGTACTGGTGCTCCAGCGAGGTGGATTCGCGGAGGATGCGAGAGGCGTGTTGACGGGCGGCGATCGAGAGCGCGGGATCCCAGGAGAGCGACGGGAGATGATGCTCGGCGCGGATCTGGTTGGTGAGATTGAAGAGGGTGCGTTCGGCTTGGGTGTTCGTGGATTGCGCGGAGGCGACGCGGAGCAGGGCGGCTGCCAGGAGAAGGGTCGAAAAGACTTTCATCGTGCGCGCCTCGGTGAGAATTATTGGCTACAGGAGCAGACACGGTGTGGTTGAGAAAGTTGGTTGAGCGTCTTAAAGCCTATTTAACAACTCTTGCCGCGGCGCTCTTTGAAAGAAACAAACAACAACAAAGGCGAAACACGGGGATCTCTCCACTCCGCGTTGCTCCGGTCGAGATGACGGCATTCTTTGAATTGCTTACCAGGTTCTCGGACGTGTGTTGCCGGCTGGAGCAGACTGCTGGTCTCTCCACTGTGCGGACGATGGAACTGTCCGCTCCGGTCGAGATGACAGTTCTGTTTTTGCACTCGCTCTGTCCAGGGAGTCAGGAGTTTTTTGCTGTGATGATCTGCTGAATGAGCGGGCGGTCTTGGGGTGACTGGTCGGAGATTTGGAGGGCTTCGCGGAGCATGTGTTCGGGTTTGTCGAGGAGGGCGGGGTCTTCGGTGAAGAGGGTGATGAGGGGTTGGCCGGCCTGCAGGTGGTCGCCGAGCTTGGCGTGCATCTCGATGCCGGCGTGGGCGCTGACGAGGCCGCCGGGGCGAGTGCGGCCGGCGCCGAGGCGCTGCACGGCCCAGCCGACCTGCTTGCAGTCCATGCTGCTGAGATAGCCGGACTGGGGGGCGGTGAGTGTGCGCTGGGCGGCGGGTTTGTGGTGAGTGAGGGGGTTGGTGAAGACGGCGGTGTCGCCGCCCTGGGCCTGGACGATGCGGAGCCAGGCCTGGTAGGCGGAGCCGTCGGTGAGATGCTGCTGGGCGAGGGCTGCGCCCGCAACGGGTGATGCGGCGCGGCCGGCGAGGTGGAGCATGTGGCCGGCGAGGGTGAGTGAGAGCTGGATGAGGTCGCGGCTGAGCGGGTGCGGGCGGCCCTGGAGGATCTCGACGCACTCGGCGACTTCGAGCCAGTTGCCGGCGAAGCGGCCGAGGGGCTCGTCCATGCGGGTGAGGAGGGCGACGGTTTGGGTGCCGGCGCGGGTGCCGGTTTCGACCATGAGGGTGGCGAGTTCGCGGGCCTGGTCGAGTGAGGAAAGGAAGGCGCCGGAGCCGACCTTGACATCGAGGACGAGGGCGTTGAGGCTCTCGGCGAGTTTTTTGCTCATGATGCTGGCGGTGATGAGGAAGGGGGACTCGACGGTGCCGGTGTGGTCGCGCATCCCGTAGAGCAGGCGGTCGGCGGGGACGAGGGTGGGCGTCTGGCCGATGAGGGCGGCTCCGGCGTGGCGGAGGACTTCGGCGAAGCGGGAGAGGGAGAGCTGGGTATCGAAGCCGGGGATGGTTTCGAGCTTGTCGAGGGTTCCACCCGTATGTCCCAGGCTGCGTCCGCTGATCATGGGAACGCAGAGCGAGGGAGAGCCAGCGGGCGTGCGCTGGGCGAGGCCGGCGGCGGCCACGATGGGCGCGATGAGTAAAGAGGTTTTATCGCCGACGCCGCCGGTGGAGTGCTTGTCTATACAAAAGACGGGTGTGAAGGTGTCGAGAGATGCGGCATCGAAGACCTCACCCGAGAGGCGCATGGCATCGGTGAGGGTGGCGAGTTCGCGGGGGCTGAGGCCGTGGTGGTAGATGGCCATGAGGAGAGCGCCGAGCTGCGCGTCGGTGATGTTTGGGGAGTTGATCGAGGGGGTGCGAGCGTGGCTGGTGGCTGCTTCGTCGCGGGCGGCTCCGCTGGCGACTCCCGCTTGGATAAAGAAGCGGATTTCGGCGTCGGAGAGTTCGGCGCCTATGCGTTTGTGCAGGATGAGATCGATGGCGTGGATGGAAGGAGTGTGGTCGGGCATGGTCTTTCAGATATGTAGCAGTTTTTGTTACGTGCGCAAAAGGCGAAAGGCGGCGGGAAGCAGATCGGCCAAGGTTGCGGTTGCGTCACAGCCGTTCTCGCCGGGGTAGAGGATGAGGACGGCGGTGGAATCGGGGGCGAACTCAAGCAGGGTTTGGCGGCAGGCTCCGCAGGGCATTGAGGCGGCGTCGTTGAGGTTGGCGACGGCGACTGCGACAAGGCGAATGGCCGGACCAAACTGGGCTACGGCGGTGGCGATGGCGGTCTGCTCGGCGCAGGTGGTGAGGCGAAAGCTGGCGTTCTCGACATTGCAGCCGGTGATGATCTGGCCTGCATTTGGTGCGGCGAGCAGGAGGGCGGCGCCGACGCGGAAGTGGCTGTAGGGGGCATAAGCGTTTGCAGCGGCGGTGCGGGCCTGAGCGCGAAGTGAGGCAAGAAGGGCAGGCGCTAGGGCGGTGTGGACGAGTGGGTTGGACGCAGGCATACTGTGGCGAGGCTACGCGGAGACATGCTTTTGCAGCAAGGTGGCGGAGACGGAAGGTTCCTGCTTGATAGCTGGCGGGGGATCGTTCGGGGGCGTAAAACGGGATCAAGCATCCAATGACGATGGTTAAAGCTCCGAGGACGATGACGAAGACGGCGAAGGGTCCCGGCGGGGCGTCCAGGAAGAAACAAACGGACGTAGTTGCGGCAGCTGTAGAGAAGACGATGAGCTACACAGACGCGGCGGACGGGACCTCGAAGCCGAAGCGGGGGGCCGCGAATCCTCGTTCCGCGGAGCAGGTGGGTGATGCGCGGGTGCACGCGGAGGTCTCGCACGCAGGGCTGATTGCGGCGGGT
>CAXTJC010000432.1:0-3246 GCA_964244225.1 uncultured Acidobacteriaceae bacterium | reverse complement strand
GCCCGCCGTGTTCTCGATCAGCACGCGAAAATCCGCATCCTGCCAAGCCAACCCAGCCGGCGCCCGCAGCCCATCCATAGCCTGCTCGATCCCTCGCGCCGCCAGCAGCAGACCCTCCTCCCGCGTCAGCCCCTTCCAACTCCCCGGGTGCAGCACCAGGAACTCCGCACCCCACGCCAGCGCCCGCTCCACCTCGCCGCGAAACGCCGCCACCGCATTCGCCCGCACGCTCTCCGTCTGCGAACACAGGTTGATCAGGTAGCTCGCGTGGATCACCAGCGGGCTTACATCATGCTCTGCCCGCAGCGCACGCATCGTCGCCCCATCCTCCGGCTTTACCGCCGCCGCCCGCCACGTGCGCGGGCTCGAGCTGAATATCTGAAACGTATTCGCTCCCGCATCCACAGCCCGGTTCACCGCTGTCCAACAACCACCCGCCGTGCCCACATGCACACCAATACGCTTCGTCACCGATATCATCCGTTTAGGCTACCGTAGCCCCGCCCAGCCACATACGACGACGCTCCTCAGCCCGCACGCGTGCCGACTCCCACCAGCGTGTTCAAAGGACGAATCGAGAGCTCTATCCGGCCTGTCTCTGAGTCGCAAGCAGACGCGTGATGCGCTCCGCAATATCTGCACTGGCCGGCAGGAAGACGATCATCGTGAGGTCCTGCCGTCCGTCCACCCCGAAAGTAGAGCATTCAAAGCCGATGGTTCCAAGCACCGGATGCCGCAGGTCTTTCACTGCGTGAGCGTTGTCCGACACATCATTGTCCTTCCACATCGCTCTGAACTCCGGGCTTGCATGCGAGAGTTCATCGATCAATGCGGCGACCTCCGCCATGGCGCCTGCTCGTGTCACATCGGCACGAAACGCCGCGACTGACGTGCGCGCGACAGCCTCCCAGTCGTAGTACAGGGCACGCGCGTGAGGATCGAGAAAGACCAGCCGCAGCGTGTTGCGCTCTTTGACAGGAAGCTGTCCGAGATTCGGCCAAAGCACAGTCGCGGCCTGGTTCCAGGCTATGACATCCCATGTAGCAGTCTTAAGGAACGCTGGAGCCGGACCCAACCCATCGAGAATTCGCTGCAGTCGCGGCTCGATATCGTCAGGATGCCGGTAGCGGCTTTCGGGTGCTCTCCCTAGCCCGATGAGGAACAGATGCTCGCGCTCGGCATCCGTCAACAGGAGCGCCTTGGCCAGGTTGTCGAGCACGTCAGCCGAAGGCGCTCCGCCCCGGCCTTGTTCCAGGCACACATACCAGGCCGAGCTGATGTTGGCTCGTTGCGCGACCTCTTCCCGTCGCAGACCAGGCGTGCGTCGCCGGACAGAGGAGAAACCAAAAGAAGTTGGATCGAGTTTAGCCCGCCGGTCCTGAAGAAACCTGCCGAGCGCCTGGCCGACACTTCCCTGGGTCGTTAGGCTGTCACTCACAATCATAGGATAAATCCTCGTCTTTACTACGATAGCAGCTACGCCGATCATGATCCCAGGGTCTTGGAGGACCGAACGAATGCGCGTTTTTATTACAGGTGCAACCGGGTGGATTGGTACAGCGATCGTGAAGGAACTGCTTGCCGCAGGGCACGAGGTCTCTGGCCTGGTGCGGTCGCAGACGAATGCTAACGCTCTCACCAAAACTGGGGCCAAACCCGTCCTGGGATCTTTGACTGATCTCGATGTCCTGCGCAGCAGCGCAGCCCAGGCTGACGGAGTGATCCATACAGCCTTCGGCCTAGACATGTCCAAGATCGCCGAGCTAAGCGCAGAGGACAAGGAGGCGATCGAGACCTTTGCCGACGTACTGATGGGTTCCGACCGCCCGTTCATCGTGGCGGCCGGCATCGGCATCTTTCCTCGCGGCGAAGTTTTCACGGAGGAGATGTCCATCGGTCCTGTCATCCCGGCTTTCCCGCGGGCGACGGAGCAGACCACGATGGCCATCGCAGACCGCGGAGTGCGGGCAACCGTGGTCCGGCTTCCACGTTCCGTTCACGGCATCGGAGAACGGCACGGCTTCATCCCCCAGCTTGCGAGCCTGGCACGCGAGAAAGGCGTCTCCGCCTATGTCGACGATGGAGAAAATCTATGGCCTACGGTCCATCGACTCGATGCGGCTCGCGTCTTCCGGCTTGCTCTCGAACACGGCGCCGAAGGCGGTCCCTTCCACGCTGTAGCCGAGCAAGGTGTTGCTTTCCGGCAGATTGCTGAAGCGATCGGTCGCCACTTCCAGTTGCCCGTAGTCTCGCTCTCGCAAGAGGAGGCCGTAGCTCACTTCGGGATGATGGCCATGTTCATCGGAGGGAATGGACCCGCTTCGAGTGAACGCACCCGAGAACGTCTTGGATGGGTGCCGCAAGAGCCAAGTCTGCTTGCCGATATAAGTCAACCGGAGTACTTCGCACAAGAAGCTGTCGGTGCTGACATCTTCGGCGGGAGAAAGCGCTAGGGCATTTCTCCTGAAGGTGTAGATCAGGCCGCTCCCATTCGTGCCATTTTCTCTCAAGGAAAATGGCCTCCCTTACACTTGAACAACGCCATAGCATCAGGAGAAATGCAGCTAGGCCGGACCACGCCAGCAGTCACAGGCCTCCCTCAACACCCCACCCAGCCCGCCTCTGGTATCCTCATTCCTCAAGAGATACTCAGGCGAGCGCCCTCATCTCGCCCACGAAAGCGACCCCACATCATGGCAAGAGGCGTCAACAAAGTCATCCTCGTCGGCAACGTCGGCAAAGACCCCGAGATCCGCGCCACCCAGGGCGGCATGAGCATCGCCAGCTTTGCGCTCGCCACCACCGACCGCACCAAGGGCCAGGACGGCCAGTGGACCGACAAGACCGAGTGGCACAACCTCGTCGCCTTCCAGCGCACCGCCGAGATCGTCCGCGACTACGTCAAAAAAGGCTCGCAGATCTACGTCGAAGGCAAGATCCAGACCCGCTCCTGGGACGACAAAGAGTCCGGCCAGAAGAAATACAAGACCGAGATCCTCGTCAACGACCTCCAGCTTCTAGGTGGCCGCGGCGACTCCGCCGCCGGTGGCGAGCGCTCCTCCGGCTCCTACAGCCAGTCCAACTCAAACGCCTACGCCAAGTCCAACACCACCGCCTACGACCAGCGCCAGCCCGCCGGCGCCCCTGACTTCGGCGATACCGGCATCACCGACGACGACATCCCCTTCTAAGGAGACTCTGATCAAGTGTCCCTTCGTTAAGGGCATGGCTTCAGCCATGCCGTAA
>CAXTJC010000431.1:0-3260 GCA_964244225.1 uncultured Acidobacteriaceae bacterium | reverse complement strand
TCCTGATTCGCTCGCGATCGGGTGTGCCGCCAAGCTACACGATCGCAGTTGGCCCGGAGACGAAGAGCGATGTGGCGGGGTTTCAGCAGGTGAATATCTCGTTCGTGGCGGAGGGCAAGGAGAGCAAGCCGGTCAGTTTTCTGATCTCCGACGATGGCAAGACGCTGGCGCAGTTCAGCAGATACGACATCAGCCAGGATCCGAAGGCGTCGATCAGCGATGCGGGGCGGCCAGGGCGCGGCGGCCCGGCGTCGGCGCCGGTGACGATCGTGGGGTTTGACGATCTGGAGTGTCCGTTCTGCGCGCGGCTGCATGCGCAGATGTTTCCGGCGCTGCTGGCGCGGTACAAGGATCAGATCCATTTTGTGTACAAGGATTTTCCGCTGCCGATGCATCCGTGGGCGATGCGCGCGGCGATCGATTCGAACTGCCTGGGTGCGCAGAGTGTGACCGGGTATTGGAACGTAGTCGATCATATTCACGAGCACGCGGGTGAGTTGGGCGGCGCGGAGAAGAGTCTGACGGTGGCCAACAACGCGCTCGATACGATCGTGCGCGATGAGGGGACGAAGCAGAAGGTGGACGCAGCGAAGCTGAACGCCTGCCTTGTAAAGCAGGACGATGCCGCGGTCCAGGCGTCCATCAAGGAAGGCGATGCGCTGGGGCTGAGCTCGACGCCGGTGCTGTATGTGAATGGGGAGAAGTTTGAGGGGGCGTACCCCAATGCCGATCTGTTTCGCATGATTGATGAGGCGCTGATCGCTCAGGGAAAGACGCCGCCGCCACAGCCTGCACCGGTCGCGGCGGCGCCGGCGACTGCAAAGCCGGCGAGCTGAGAGATACAGACTTAGAGAGCACAATGGGGATCCTCTGTATGCAAGTCGGAACGAGGCGTGGAGCACAACCAGGCGAGCAGGCCGGCGTCACGAAGATGCGTGTCGAAGTGCTGACCCGGTCTACGGTGCTGACGTTGTCGGCCAGTCTGTTACTTGCGGCGGCAGGGTGTCACGCGGGGCATGGCGCGGATGTGCTGGCGACGGTCAACGGCCACGCGATCATGCAGCCGGAGGTGGAGCGGGCCTATCTGGCGCAGATCGGCGACACGCAGGGGCAGCAGCCCTCGCACGATCAGGAGCAAGCGCTGCGGCTGAATGTGCTGCGCGGACTGATCGATGAAGAGATTGTGGAGCAGCGCGCGGCAAAGATGAACCTGACGGCCACGAACGAAGAGGTGGACGCGAAGGTGGCGGAGATGAAGGCACCCTACTCCGAGGAGCAGTTCCAGCAGAAGCTGCAGGACAGCAAGCAGACGCTCGACAACTTGAAGCATGAGATCCGCCGCAGCCTGACGATCGAAAAGCTCCTGAACAAGGAGATCAACTCGAAGATCACGGTGACGGACGGGGATATCACGAACTACTACAACACGCACAAGGCGGAGTTCAACTTTATCGAGACGCAGTATCATCTCGCGCAGATTCAGGTGACGGATGTGCCATCGCCGCAGCCGGGAAACCTGCAGGGATCGAAGGCGACGAACGATGCGGAGGCGAAGAAGAAGATCCAGGCGCTCAAGAATCAGCTGGACTCGGGCGCGGACTTTGGCACGCTGGCGCTGAACTTCTCCGAGCGGCCGGAGACGGCAACGAACGGCGGCGACATGGGGTTTGTGGCGGAGTCGCAGATGCATGCGGACCCGGCGATCTACAGTGCGGTGACAGCGCTGAAGGCGGGTGGAAATACGGACATTCTGCCGATTCTGGACGAGGGAACGAAGAAGTCGATGGGCTACGCGATCTACAAGCTGATCTCGCGCGAGCCGGCGGGGCAGCGCGACCTGAACGATCCGCGGGTGCAACAGACGATCCGACAGCAGCTGCGCGATGGGCGATCGCAGCTGCTGAAGAATGCGTACCTGCAGGTGCTGCGGGATCAGGCGAAGGTGGAGAATTTCTTTGCCGAAGGAGTATTGAAGACGGACGCGCGGTAGCGGTTTTGCTGGTTGGAGTTGCGCGGTTGTCAGGAATGGCGAAGACAGTAAAGCGAAGACAGAAGTGCGAAAACAGAAGGGCAAAGCAGATCCCTGCGGGATCGAAGACAAGAGGCGCAGAGTGGGCCGCAGGGCGCTTGCGCAGCGGGAGAGGATCGATGGCAGGGTCTGCGAAGAGGTCTGGTGCGGTGCGGTTTGCGATTCTGGGGTTCGGCCACCATGCGATCAAGCGATTGGTCTCGGCGTTTGCCGCGTCTGAGGAGACGGAGCTGGTGGGGCTGTGGCGGCGGAATGCGGACGAGGCGGGGAAGAACTGCGCGGAGTTTGGGGTGCGGCTGAACTTTGCAAGCCGGGAAGAGCTGTGTGCCTCGGCGGAGGTCGATGCGGTGTTTATCACGTCGCCGGATGCCATGCATCTGGATGACGCGCTGCTGGCGGTTTCGCACGGCAAGGCTGTGCTGTGTGAGAAGCCGCTGGCGATGACGGCGGCGGAGGCGTTCACGATGCAGGCGGCGGCAACGCAACGCGGGATGCTGCTGGGCGTAGCGCAGAATCTACGATGGAGTCCGAGTGTGGTGTGGATGCGCGAGCAAGTTGCGGCCGGGCGGATCGGCACGCCGCAGCTGGCGCGGGCGCAGTTCTGCTACAAGGCGCTGGGCACGCCACGGCGGTGGATCACGGATGGCGGCCTGGCGTGCGGGGGGCCGATCGGCGATGTGGGCGTGCACTGCCTGGATGCGCTGCGTTTTGTGTGCGGCCGCGAGGTGCTGCGGGCGCAGACGCTGGCGCGGAAGGACGAAAGCTTTGGCGAGCTGGAGGCTGTGGCGACGATCCAGGCAGAGATGAGCGGTGGCTGCTTTGCGAGTGTGAGTGTCTCCGCGCTGGCGCCGTATCGGACGCAGATTGAGGTGGTGGGGAGCGAGGGCGTTCTGGTGGCGGAGAATGGGCTCTCTGTCGACCATGTGGTACGAGTGGAGATGTGGGCAGGCGGCGAGCTGGTTGAGGCGAAGAGCTTCGATAACAGCACGAGCTACAGCGCGATGCTCGACAGCTTTGCGCGGGCGATGCGAGGAGAGACGTTCGCGGCTTCAGCGCAGGATGGCGTAGCGAATATGCACCTGCTGGACGCGGTGTACCGCGGATGGACGAGCGGCGGCACGGAGAGCTAGGAAGATCTAATCAAGTCGAAGAACTTTTATCTTTCAGAAGAATGTATAGCCGGTCCGAACAAAAAGCAGGTTCCTCGCGTTGCTCGGAATGGAAGAAAGAA
>CAXTJC010000430.1:0-3266 GCA_964244225.1 uncultured Acidobacteriaceae bacterium | reverse complement strand
GTGGATGACATAGGTCCACATGGAGATGACGAGAAAGACCGGGTACACGAGCGAGGACAGGATGCCGTTTTCAGTAACGGCACGGTACAGCTTTACGGTGAAGATGCCGGCGATTGAAAACGCAACGAGACTCAAGACGTAGAAGGCGACTGTCTGCGGGGTTGCGGCTGCTGCGGTTTCTGGATCGTGGCCGCGATCGGCGACGGCGCGCATCAGCGCGGACCAATGATTGATCGGCCACATGAGAAGGATGGGAAGAACACGCTCCTGAAAGGGCAGCCGCTCATGACCGCTGAGATATGCCGGCATCTTCAGGTAGAAGCGTGTGCTGACTACATAGAAGCGGATGAACTGCAGGGTTGCAAAGACATAGAGTGTCCATCGCACGACTGGAATGTCTTGGCGTTGGGACACGAGAAAACTCCGGACGCAGAGGAGAAAAGAGGGAGATCGGACGTGCGGCAGCGTTCGCCAGGTCAGGAGAGGAAGTACAAAGTCATTAGGATGCAGGGGCGCAAGGGAACGGGCCGAGGGATGGGTTTAGCTGGTTAGATCATCGAGCATAGCCTGCATTTCGGAAGCTGCGTGAGAGTTGCCTGTCTGTCCGGCGATGCGGATGCCGTAGGTCAATCGCGTGCGAGCCTGTTCCGGCCGCCCGGTTTTTAGGAACAGTTGGGCGGACATCTGGTACGCCGGAACGTACTCCGGGGTGTGTCTCAGGATCGTGTCGTACTCGGCCAACGCCTGATCGTGCTTTCCTTCCGTTGCATATGCCATGGCAAGTCCGTAGCGGGCAAAGGCGTCTGTCGGGTTCTGCTCAAGGATCTGCGAGAGCGCAGCAATCTTATCCATGCTTCTACGATGGCAACCGTCGCGGCCGCGCTGTAAGGCCTGAGGCAGAATCTGTTCACCCGACCGCGGCTGCACAGCCGTACACTGGAAAGATGAGCGATGTAGGGCCCACGCGAACCGTTGCCGAATCGCAGTCGGAGCGCAGCGAGATCATCTTTCCTGGGGATGCCAACCCGATCGGAAACCTGTTTGGCGGGCGGTTGATGCAGTTTATCGACCTGGTCGGCGCCACGGCGGCCTTCCGTCACGCACGTGCGATTACTGTGACGGCGAGCATGGACCACCTGGACTTTGTGGCTCCGGTTCGGGTCGGAGACATGCTGATCCTGAAGGCGAGCGTGAACCGCGCGTTTCGCACCAGCATGGAGGTCGGCGTGCGGGCCATGGTCGAGAACGTGCTGCACGATGGCGGCCTGCGGCATGTTTCGAGCGCGTATCTGACCTATGTTGCCATGGACAGCAAGGGTGGACGGCTGGTGGTTCCGCAGGTTATTGCCGAGACGGAGCACCAGCGCCGACGCTATGAGGACGCCGGGCGCCGGCGAGAGATGCGTACCGCCGAGGCACTACGGAATAAAGAGCTTCGCTCGTCACTGGGCGGGTCGTGGAATATTTAGAGGGTTCGGGTTGTAGCAGCAAGGACGAAATGCGGGGATCTCTCCACTGCGCCGTGCGAAAAGCTGCGCGGCTCCGGTCGAGATGACGGCTTCGAGGTGGCTGGTCTTATCAAATCGAAGAAGCAGGTCGTCAACGCGGGCGAAAAGCAGGTTCCTCGAGTTGCTCGGAATGGAAGAAAGAAAAACAAAGGACTTGTTAAGAGTCTGCTTAAAGGTCTAATTGGAACCAGATTCAAAACAGCAGGGGAGCAGCATGGGACATACAGGAGCGGGCGTTCCGCAGGGGCCACAGCCGCTGCCGGGGGTTGAGTACATCATCGCGGTGGGCAGCGGCAAGGGCGGCGTCGGGAAGACGACGGTGGCTGTGAATCTGGCTGTGTCGCTGGCCAAACTCGGCCACAGGGTGGGGTTGATCGACGCCGATATCTACGGCCCGAACGTTCCTACCATGCTGGGTGTGACACGGCAGCCGAACATAGTCGGGGAGAATCGCATCGAGCCGATTCTGTCGCACGGCGTGAAGTTCATCTCGGTCGGCCTGATCTCACCCGGAGACAAGCCGATGATGCGCGGGCCGATGCTGCACCAGATTGTGCGGCAGTTCCTGATGCAGGTGGAGTGGGGCGAGCTGGATTTTTTGATCGTGGATCTGCCGCCGGGAACGGGCGACGTGGTGATCTCGCTGGTGCAGACGGTGCCGCTGACGGGTGCGGTGGTGGTTTCGACGCCGAGCGATGTGGCGCTTGAAGATGCGCGCAAGGCACTCGAGATGTTTCACCAGGTGCGGGTCGAGGTGCTGGGCATCGTTGAGAATATGAGCACGTTCCACTGCCCGCACTGCGGCGAGGAGATCGACATCTTCTCGAAGGGCGGGGCGGAGCGGACGGCGGCGCAGTTTGGGGTGGAGTTTCTGGGCTCGCTTGAGTTGGATCCCTCTATCCGCAAGGGCGGCGATCGCGGGATGCCGGTCTCGCTCGGCGGACCGGAGAGCGACTCGGGCGGTGGCTTCTTCCGCGTTGCCGAAAAGGTCGCCCTGGCGGCGGAACGAGTCGCGGCGCAGGGCGGCGGCGTGCTGGAGGTCGAGTAGACCGCTTTTTCGGCTTTTGCGAAATCCGGTAAACTTGAGTTGTGTCCGCTTAGATTTGCTGCGAGCGAGACTTTGAGCTCTGAGGAGGGCGAATGGCAGCCATGGAAACGATCTCCGCCCGTCAGCGCTCGATCCTCATCGCGATTATCGCGAGCTACATAGAGACGGGAGAGCCGATCGGGTCGAGCACCATCGCCCGTCTGGCGAGCGATGGCGGCGGTGTCAGCTCGGCGACGATCCGCAACGAGATGGCGGCTCTGACCGCGGCGGGCCTGCTGGAGCAGCCGCATACCTCCGCCGGCCGCATCCCGACGGCGCGGGCTTTCCGCATTTATGTCGATGAGCTTGCTGGAGGAACCCGCATTGCGGCCTCACGGCTTTCGGACAACTCGCGGCGGGAGATTGACTCGCGGCTGGCGGGATCGGAGGGCACGGATGCTCTGCTGGAGCGCACCAGTCATATTCTGGCCACGCTTTCGAGCGGGGTTGGGGTGGCGATCGCGTCCACGGGTGAGAGTGAGCTGCTTGAGCATGTGCATTTCTCGCGCCTCGCCCCCTGCCGCGTGCTGGCGGTGGTGGTGACGCGGAGCGGCATGGTGCGCGATCGGGTTCTGGCGATGCAGCAGGACTTTACGCTGCGCGAGCTGGAGATGGCCGGCGCGTTCCTGAATGAGAGCTTTCGCGGATGGAGCGTAGAGCGGGTTCGGGCG
>CAXTJC010000429.1:0-3270 GCA_964244225.1 uncultured Acidobacteriaceae bacterium | reverse complement strand
CCTGCCGGCTCCGCCCTCGCCGCCCACCGGCACCGTCGCCTGCCACGTCACCTTCACCGACACCAACGACTGGGGCAGCGGCTTTACCGGCGCGGTCAGCATCACCAACACCGGCACCGCCCCCATCTCCAACTGGGACCTCATCTGGACCTACACCGGCAACCAGCAGCTCACCCAGTCCTGGAGCAGCACCTTCACGCAGTTCGGCCAGACCGTCTCCCTCTTCGCCGCGCAGTGGAACGCTGCCATCGCCCCCGGAGCCACCGTCTCCGGCCTCGGCTTCAACGCCGCCTATACCGGCCCCAACCCCGCCCCCACCGCCTTCTACCTCAACGGCACCCTCTGCCAATAACCGCATCACGCATAGCAAGACATGGGACCGGGCTCGTCGGCTCGGTTCCTCCGTCTCTCTCTCCCGCTCCACGGGGAAGCTTCTATAGCAGCCCCGATCCGAAGCCCCTCAAGGCCGCCTCTGCCGATCTCCCTTCGTACTACTCTCACCCGCACCGGCGAGCGTGACCGTTCCCCTCAGCCTTCGTCCTATGCCCTATGGATCGCCGCCGCTTCACCCAGCTCTCCGCCCTCGCCTTCGCCGGAACCCGCATCTCCGCATCCGCCCAGCCTGCCGCCTCGCCGCAGCGCACCATCGGCTTCGCGCCCGTCGGCCTTGGCAGCATCGCGGAGGTCTTCATGCGCGCCGTCGCCCAGATCCCCAACGCGCACATCTCCGGCCTCGTTACCGGCCACCCGGTGGAGAAGGGCGCCGCCTTTGCCGCGCAGTACCACGTCCCACGGCAGTCCATCTACACCTACGACACCTTCGACCGCATCCGCGACAACCCCGCCATCGACGCCGTCTACATCGCTTTGCCCAACAGCCTGCACTGCGAGGCCGCCATCCGCGCCGCGGAGGCCGGAAAACACGTGCTCTGTGAGAAACCCATGGCCATCTCGTCGGCCGAGTGCCGCCGCATGATCGATGCCTGCCGCCGCGCCAACGTCACGCTGATGATCGCCTATCGCCTCCACTACGACGTCACCTTTCGCAAAATCCACGACCTCGTCCGCTCCGGCGCCTTGGGCGATATCGAAGCCTTTCAGGGTGGCTTCTACGGCATGAAGAACAAGCAGACATGGCGGCTGGACCGCGCTCTTGCCGGTGGCGGCTCCCTCATCGATCTCGGCATCTACCCGCTCAATACCATTCGCTGGCTTACCGGCGAGGATCCGTCCGACTATCGCGCCTTCGTCGCCACCCGGGAGAAAGGCCCCAAGTTCGCCTCGGTCGAGCAGAGCATCGACTGGCTGATGAAGTTTCCCTCCGGCATTCTCGCCAACTGCGGCAGCTCCTACGGCCAGAGCGGTACCGACTTCCTCCAGATCAATGGCTCTACCGGCCATGTGCGCATCGAGCCCGCCTTTCTCTACGGCGATGCCGTCCTCAAGTACACCGGTAAGACCGCCGCGGGCGAGATTGCGGGTGGCGGTCCCGTCAATAACCCCGACCAATTTGTTCTTGAAACCACCCACTTCGTCGACTGCCTGCTCCACAACCAGACACCCGCCACGCCCGGAGAAGAAGGTCTCGCCGATCTGCTCGCCATCGAAGCCATCTACAGCGCCGCCGGCAGCCCGATCGCCTGATTCGCCCGCCCCCAACGGAGGATCGCACCGGGAATCCACCCCTCGTGACCATCTGAATGCGCCGTGCACGCTTCGTGTCAGCCCTCTGCCCCGCCTGTGGCATCCTCGCCACAGAGATCCAGCCCCACACTTCTTGCAGGCGTTCTGCCGGCCCGGCCTTCTCCGGTTCGGTGGTGACGAAGGAGGATCCATCATGGCAGCAGAGAACGAGCAAGGCTCCAGGCCGCAACCCTCCCGACTTCTGTCCTGCTTCCTTGAGGCGGCAGAGAACGGGCCTGACAGTAACGCCATCATGCTGTGCGAGGTCATCGGCAACGAGATTCAGAGCATCTCGCTGCGTGTCGCCGCGGAGTTCCTGTCGCCGCGCCCTGCCGAAGGAAACGCCTAGCCCTCTTCTCCACAGCAAAGGGGAATCAAGCCATGCTCCCGATCTCGCGCGAAGCGAAGATCCGGCGTATGTTAACCCAATGCGCATGACCGTTCTCGCCTCCGGCTCCAAAGGCAACAGCGCGGTCGTCGCCACCGATCGAACCCGCATCCTGGTCGATGCCGGGCTCTCCTGCCGCGAGCTTCTCCGCCGCCTCGCCCAGGCCGGCGAAGACCCCGCTCTGCTCTCCGCCATCCTCATCACCCATGAGCACCAGGACCACGTCGCCGGCCTCGGTGTTCTCGCCCGCCGCCTCCGCATCCCCGTCTTCATCACCGAGCCCACCCATCGCGCCTGGGTCCGCATGCTCACCCCGCGCACGACCATGACCTACGCCCAGTGGCTCGATCGCCTCGCCGCTGAGAGAGCAGAGAAGGAGCAGGCCCTCACCGCCCGGTCCGGCGTGCCCAGCTACGCGCCGCTCGCGTCTGGGCCGACACACGATGACCCGACCCCCGGGCTTGAGGCCATCGCCGCCCTCTCCGCGGAAGCCGCCACCCTCGATCCGGCCCTCAATGCCTCTCTGCTCGATGAAACCGATGTGCCCGAGGAGCCCTGTGAGACCTCCGCGAAAGCAAGCGAGACCTCGGCCAAACTCGACCCCACCTACCTGCCCGCCGTCGAGTACTTTCACTCCGGCACCGGCTTCACCATCGGCGATATCGATGTCTGCCCGTTCACCATCCCGCACGACGCCGCCGACCCCTGCGGCTTCGTCTTCAGCCACTCCGGCATCCGCTTCGGTCTCGCCACCGACCTCGGCTACATGCCCCCGAACGTCAAATCCGCCCTCCGCAACGTCGATCTCCTCCTGCTCGAATCCAATCATGACCTCGATATGCTCAAAGATGGCCCCTATCCCTGGAGCGTCAAGCAGCGCGTCCTGTCGCGGGTTGGCCACCTCTCGAACATGGCCACCGCGGAGTTCCTCGAGCGCGACTACGACGGCGGCGCCCACACCATCATCCTCGGCCATCTCTCTGAAAGCAATAACGTTCCGGAGCTCGCCAAGCTCGCCGCCGAGCAGGCTGTCGGCGACCGTATGCGGCTGCTCGGCAACCGCATTGTGCTGGCCCGGCAGCACACGTGCCTCGATCCGATCACGCTTTGACCTGCCTGGGACGCGCCTAGGAGGTTACGTCCCGGTGAATCTCAGCGCGTCCAAGTGCCATCCAACCACGTAGAATGAAGCCTGAACG
>CAXTJC010000428.1:0-3275 GCA_964244225.1 uncultured Acidobacteriaceae bacterium | reverse complement strand
CATCTCAACCGAAGCAAAACAGCTTCTTCGTTTGCCAAGTGGAGAGACCTGCAGGTTACCTGGTAGCCAAGCCGTCATCTCGACCGCAGTCCGGGGTGGAAAGCAAGACACCAGTATCGTCTCGCGTAGCGGAGAGCCAGATGCGAACCCTCCTACAGGTACCAGGGAATATTCACCACCACGATCCGCTGATTGCCCTTGAGCAGCAGCAACAATTTCAGCACCTGCACCCGCTGGTTGTGCAGCGCGTTCTCCCACCAGTGCTGCACCACCATCTCCGGCAGAATAACGGCAATCTTCCTTCCAGGATGGCTGCCTTCAAGCTTCAGAATGTAGTCCATCAGCGGCGAGATGATGAAGCGAAAAGTAGACGGAATGGTGACCAGTTCCGGCATGGTCGCGCCCGCCTCGCGGATCGGTGCCGCGACCATATTCTCCCAGACATCCTCAAGCCCGGAGTCGGCCGCCTCCAGGTCATCCGAGTGGATATGCACCACCTTGATATCCTTCGAGAGCAGCAGACCGAAGCGCATCGCCTTCTCCGTAATGGCATCCCAGCGCGCCATGGGAATGACCACCACCGGCTGCTCCAGGTTCGTCATCTTCATGGGCCGCGGCTCCGCCATCTCGGCCTGCACGCGTCCGTAGTGCTTCTTCACACCCATCATGACCAAGATCAGGAACGGCACCAGCAGTGCCGTCACCCAGGCGCCCGATGCGAACTTCGCTATCAGCACAATGACCAGCGTGATCCCCGTCGCCACCGCGCCGATGCCGTTGACCACCATATGCCACACGCGGCCGGCATGCGTCTTATCTTCTTTGCGCCAGTGGATCACCATGCCCGCTTGCGACAGCGTAAACGCCAGAAAGGCGCCGATAGCGTAGAGCGGAATCAGGCGATCGGTCACGCCCTTGAACAGGATAAGGATGAGCGCCGTAAACCCCGTGAGTGCATAGATTCCGTGCGAGAACAGCAGTCTCCGGCCGCGCAGGATGAAGACATGCGGCAAGAAATCATGCAGCGCGATCGCGCGCGTGAGCCGCGGAAAGTCAGCAAAGGCCGTGTTTGCGCTGAGCGCCAGGGCCAGCAGAACGCTGCCCATCGTCAGATAGTAGAACCAGCCGCGCCCAAACACCGCCGTCACCAAGAGACTGAGCAGGCTCTGGTAGCCCGCGGCCTCCGGCTGCATCGGCATTACCTGGTACGTCTTCGCGAGATACGCAATGCCAAACAGCAGCACCATCAGAATTCCAATGATGATCGTCAGAGTTCGCTGCGCGTTCTTCGCGCGCGGCTCGCCAAACGCCATCACGCCGTTCGAAACAGCCTCTACCCCCGTCATCGCCGCGCATCCACTCGCAAACGCCTTCAGCAGCAGCCAGATCCCGAGCGTTCCGACCGTCGCCGGCAAAGCAGCTGGCATGGCGTGCAGCGGCACCGGATGTCCACCCGCCTGAATCGTCTTGTAAAAACCGACGCCAATCAGCGCCAGCAGCGTTCCCACAAACAGAAAGGTCGGCGCGATGAAGGCCGCGCCCGTATCTTTTACGCCGCGCATATTGATGATGGCCAGCAGCACCAGGATCACCAGGCATATCTCGAGCGTGTAGGGCTGCAGGCCTGGCGCGGCAGAGGTCAACGCCGTCACACCGGCGGAGATACCAACCGCCGCCGTCAGAATGTAGTCGATCATCAGCGCAGCAGCAGCCAGAAGACCTGCCTTCTCGCCAAGATTTTCTGTAGCCACCGTGTAGGAGCCGCCGCCATTCGGGTACGCCGCGATCGTCTGCCGATAGCTGAAGTACACAATCGTCAGCAGCACCAGGATGGCGCTAATGATCCGCCACCCATACTCCACGCTTCCGAGACCTAAAGGGATCAGCAGCGTAAGCGCCGCCTCCGGGCCGTATGCGGCGCTGGTCAGGCCATCCAGGCCGAAAATCGGTATCCCAGCGGCAACGCCGATGTGCTCGGCTCGTTCCTCGCTCGTAGCGAGAGGTTTTCCTAGAAGAAGATCATAGACAGACATGCGAGTTCGATACTACTGCCACTTGGAAGCAGCAGTGCGCACGGCTTCCGTAAAGACGTAGCCTTTATACTTGAGAGACAATCTTATTTTTAAGTCTCCAGGAGATACATGCCCGCAACTACTCTCTTCGATGTTCCGCTGTCCCGCATCTCTGGCGAGCCTGTCACCCTCCAGGAATACAAGGGAAAGGTCCTCCTCATCGTCAACGTTGCATCCAAGTGCGGTCTTACCGGCCAATATGAAGGTCTTGAAAAGCTCTACAACACCTACAAGCACTGTGGCTTCTCCGTTCTCGGCTTTCCGGCAAACGACTTCGCCGGCCAGGAGCCAGGTTCAAACCAGGAGATCCAGAAGTTCTGCACCGACACCTACGGCGCATCGTTTCCACTGTTTGAGAAGGTCGTCGCAACCGGCCCGGACAAGCACGAACTGTACCAGTTCCTCACCGCGACCCAGCCTGTCGCGCAGATCAACGACCCCGGCTTCCGCGCCCAGCTCGACGGCTTTCTCTCCAAAAACGGTGACAAGACCAACCCGCTCCCCGACCTTCTCTGGAACTTTGAGAAGTTCCTGATCGATCGTCATGGCCGCGTCGTTGCTCGTTTCGCTCCTGACATGCTTCCCGACGATCCACGCGTGATCCGCGCTATTGAGGCCGCTCTGCCGCCTCTTCACGCCAACGCATCGGCGCATACCTAGACCCACGCAACGCTCTTCCTAAGCTATCGCTGTATCCGCGACAGCTTCGTAGCGGATACTATGGCAGACATCTCCAGCAATAAGTGAGGTCTTTCTGCCCATGATCCCCTGCGTTGGCCGCGGCTTGCTCTCCACCTCCCTCGTTCTTCTCGGCGCGGTCTCCTCGCTTGCGCAGAAAACCCCGATTCAGATCGCCGCCGACCTGAGCGACGGATCGCGCAAGCTCTACCACGCGGAGATCGATCTTCCGGTCAAGCCCGGCCCGCTCACCCTCACTACCCCCAAGTGGATCCCCGGCAACCATCGCCCCACCGGCCCTGTCGACGACATCACCGGCGTGGTCTTCACCGTCGACGGCAAGCCGCTCCCCTGGCGCCGCGACGACATCGATCTCTATCAGTTCCACCTCACCATTCCCAAGGGCGTCAGCACCCTGCACGCCCACCTGGATTGCATCGTGACCGCGCGCATCTCCGAGAAGATGACCGTCCTCGAGTGGGAGAAGCTCCTTCTCTACCCCGCCAACATCCCCGTCAAAGACAT
>CAXTJC010000427.1:0-3276 GCA_964244225.1 uncultured Acidobacteriaceae bacterium | reverse complement strand
GTCCGCGCCAGCACCCATCGCAGCCCCGCCAGCAGCGCCGCCGAGACCGCCGTAAGCACTGCCAGCACACCCACCAAACCCAGCGCGAAGTACCGCCCCACCTGCGCCGAATCCGACAGCGCCGTCGCAATCAACGCAATGCCCGCCAGAATAATCAGCCCCGTAACCAGCTGCGCCGGCCTTCGTATGCGCCGACGTATTGCCCCGCGCCAGCCGCCCTCAATCTCCGTCTCCATCGCGCGCCGCAGAATCAAAATCGGCCGCACCTCGCGGATGTCGAGCAGCGGCGGCAGCGTAAACAGCAGCGTCGTCGCCACCCCCGCCAGCAGCCCCGTCACCACCGTCACCGCCTGGATATGCAGCGTTACATCCAGATGCACCAGCCGCGCAATCAGGTACGGAAACGACAGCTGCACCCCCACACCCAGCGCCACGCCCAGCAGCCCGCCGATCAGTCCCAACACCACCGTCTGCAGCAGATAGATACCCACAATCTGCCCCGACCGCGCGCCCAGCGACTTCATAATGGCGATCGTGTCCAGCCGCTCCGCCAGGTGCGCCCGCATCGCCATCGCCACGCCCACAGCACCCAGTACCAGCGCCACCAGGCTCATCAGGCTTAGCAGGCTGGTTGACCGGTCCAGTCCCTCGGTCAGCGCCGGATTCGTCTCCCGATAGTCAATCACCTGCGCCTCCGGCAGCAGCCCCACCAGCCGCTCCTTCATCGCCGCCACCGCCGTATCGCTCGCCGCATCCACCTGCGGCCGCGTCGGCAGCTTGAACAGAAACCGCTGCCCCGCACGCGATCCCTCAGCCAGCAGCCCGGAGCTCTCGAGCCCCCCGCGCGAGATCAGCACCCGCGGCCCCGAAGCAAAGCTCCCCGTCAGCCGGTCCGGCTCATTCGTCACCACAGCCGCAATGCGAAACACCTTCTCGCCCAGCTTCAGTCCATCCCCAGTCTGCAGATGCAGCCGCAGCAGCAGATCACTCGCCACCACCACCGTGTCATCCTTTAACACATCCGCGAGTCGGCCCTTGGGCGCCAGATCCACCTTGCCATAAAACGGATACACCGCCGGATCGACCGCCTTCAGACTCACCAGCAGCGGATCCATCGTCTTCGCGCTGGACGCCATCGACAGCATCTCCGTCACCGGAGTCATTCGCACGCCGTCGGCTGTTTGTAACTCCGCCAGGCTCTTTTGTTCCTGCGCCGTTGGCTGCTGCACCATGCGCGCGGAAAGATCCGCCGCCATGATCGTGCGCGCCCGCACCAGCAGCGCCCCCCGGAACGACGCTGAAAACCCGCGCACCCCCGTCAGCGCGGCCACGCCGATCGCCACCGACAAAATCACAAAGAAAAACTTCCCACGCGCCGCACGCAGCTCCCGCGACGCCATCCGAAGTGCAGTCCCAAAGCTCAGTCCGGCCATCGATCTCCCGTACTACGTTGCCAGACCATGCTGCGTTGCGCCAGCCGCCGGCCGCGTCTCAAAGTGGCCCGAGGGTTCATCGAGCGTCGCATCGCCGCGCTCATCCTGTATCACCGCTCCGTCGCGCAGCGTGATCCGCCGATGCGCCAGCGCCGCCACCGCCGGATCGTGCGTCACCAGCACCAGCGTCGTCCCCTCCACCTGGTTCAGGTCGACCAGCAGCTTCAGCACCTGCTGCCCGTTCACACTGTCGAGGTTTCCCGTCGGCTCATCCGCCAGTACAATCGGCGGCCGCAGCACAAACGCCCGCGCCAGCGCCACCCGCTGCTGCTCGCCGCCAGAAAGCTGCACCGGATAATGATCCATCCGGTCCCGCAAACCGACCGCGTCCAGCAATCCGCGCGCCCGCTCCAGCCCGGTTCCCCGCCCACTGCGCTCATCCGCATTCAACTCATACGGCAGCAGCACATTCTCAAGCGCCGTCAGCGTCGGAATCAACTGGTACGACTGAAACACAAACCCCAGCGTGCGACCACGAATCTGCGCCAGCTTGTCCTCCGGCAGATAGCTGATCGACGTGCCGTCCAGCCGCACCTCGCCGGTCGTTGGGCTATCCAGCCCCGCCAGCAGCCCCAGCAGCGTCGACTTGCCGCTGCCGCTTGACCCCATGATCGCGACGAACTCACCCTTCGCCACCGTGAACTCGATCCCCTTCAGAATCTCCAGCTCGCGCGTCCCCGTTCGCAAGCTCTTCCGCAGCCCTAGCACCTCAATCATCGCTGCCCGCGAAGCCTCATGCCCCGCCTCAACTCCATCGCTCACGCTTGCTCCTTCGCCGGTCTGCCCTCGCTCAAACCCCGCTTGAGCGCTAGGTTTGCTACCGTGGAGAGATGGTCAGACTGTGGCTCTCTTTGATTCTAGCGGCTTCCCTTCCCGGCCTCACCGCCTGCAGCAAGCCCGCGACCCCGACGAACTCCACACCTGTCCCCGCTTCTTCCACCCCATCAACAGGATCCGGCCGCACCGATCAGGCCGGTAACCAGACCACAGACCAGGCGTCCGCCCGCGAAGCCAACGCCGCCGTCCTGCCCGCCGCCTCGGACTCCGCCGCCGACGCGCCCGACACCTCCGTCGCCTCCGACCACCGGCCCAAGCTCGTCTGCTTCGGCGACTCCCTCACCGCCGGCTTCGGCACCGAGCCCGGTGAGAGCTACCCCGACGTCCTCCAGCGCAACCTGGACCAGGCCGGTTACAAATATCGTGTCGTCAACGAAGGCATCAGCGGCAACACTACAAAGGACGGCCTCTCCCGCATCGCGCGCGTAATCGCCATGCACCCCGCCCTCGTCGTCGTCGAGTTCGGCGGCAACGACGGCCTGCGCGGTCTGCCCATAGCCGATACCCGCGCCAACCTCGACACCATCCTCCATCGCCTGAAGGACTCAGGCGCCCTCATCGCCATCGCCGGCATCACCCTCCCACCCAGCTACGGGAGTGACTACGTGCAGCAGTTTAACGGCAACTACACACTGCTCGCCGCCAGGTACAAAGCCCCCATGATCCCCTTCCTCCTCGCAGGCGCCTACGGCGTCACCGGCATGATGCAGCCCGACAACGTCCACGCCACCGCCCGCGGCAACATCATCGTTGCCGCCACCGTGCAGAAACTCGTCCAGCCTCTGCTCAAAAAATAACGACACTCTTTCTAGTTGTCATTCTGAGCGCCTTCATCTTGCTTTGTCATTCTGAGCGCAGCGAAGAACCCGCTTCTCGCCTTTGTTTTGGTTGTCATTCTGAGCGCAGCGAAGAATTCCCGCACTTGCTTTTAACCACGGAGCGAAGC
>CAXTJC010000426.1:0-3281 GCA_964244225.1 uncultured Acidobacteriaceae bacterium | reverse complement strand
GAGTGAGGTTGTCAGCGGCGAATGGCATATTTGGGGGATCAATCCTCACATCCTGAGTGTACCGTTCTGCGGCACAGTTCTTCTCTTTTAAAACATGCTGACATCACCCAGCACTAACCTTAGGCAATTCATCCCACCGCGTAGTCCATCGTGGTGATCGATACTCCGCCCGCAGCTTCCAGGCCGAGCCCTTCGGCCCGGCGCTCAGGATGCGAAGGGTGCCGCGTCCAAGCCTTGCGTTGAGCTGATCCACTGCTTTCCAGGCCCGTTGGCGTCGCTCTCGGTCCAGCTCACTCCATAAGGCCGGCTGCTGGACTGCCTCCGGCAGCAGCTCCGTGATCATGACACCACACTTCGAGTACCGGAAGCCGTCTCGCCAAAGCCTTTCACCGAGGCGCACGGCGAGACCGACAACCTCTCCGGTGTCGTTGCTTGTCGCGGCAAAGTGGGCCGAGGCTCCATTCGAGTAGAAAGGGTCCTGGTTGAAGGTGCTGGTGTGCATGAAGACAAACAGATTGTCAGCGGCGACCTTGTAGCGGCGCATCTTCTCCGCGGCGCGGGTGGCATAGCTGGCGAGCGCTTCGCGCATCTCCGTCCAAGACGTGACCGGCGCTCCAAAGCTGCGGGTGACAGCGATTCCCTTCCGTGTCGGCTCCATCAGCTCCAAAGGCATGCAAGAGATCCCGCGCAGTTCGTAAACCGTGCGACCTCCAGTTACGGTCATCAGAGCGCGAGCATCGTCCGGTTGGAGCGCAGCCAGGTCCGCCGCTGTCAGGATTCCAAGCTTTGCGAGCTTGGCGGCCGATGCCCCGCCGGTGCCCCAGACCTCTTCGACCGGCACGGTGGGCAGCAGCTCCTCCCGTACCTGGTCGGAACGCAGATCGCAGATGCCCCGATACTGCGGACGTTTCT
Source organism: uncultured Acidobacteriaceae bacterium (assembly GCA_964244225.1). GTDB lineage: Bacteria > Acidobacteriota > Terriglobia > Terriglobales > Acidobacteriaceae > Edaphobacter. Next base: position 2,369 of record CAXTJC010000426.1, on the reverse strand, counting down.
TGGCGATGAAGTTGGCCACCTTCGCAAGGGTCTTCGTGGGCGCAATGCCGACACAGGTCGGGATGCCTGCCCAGCGGTGAACGCGATCGCGCAGCTCACGCGCCAGCGGCTCTACTTCCCTGCCGTTGGACTCGCCCAGGTTCAGAAAGCTCTCGTCAATCGAGTACGTCTCAACTGTCGGCACCATCGAGCCGAGCGTGTCACCGACACGTCTGGACAGGTCGCCATAGAGGGCGTAATTTGAGCTGAATACTCGAACGTTCTCGCGCTGGATCAGGTCGCGAATCTTGAACTCGGGGTCTCCCATCTTTATCCCAAGCAATTTTGCTTCGGCACTCCGAGCGACCGCACAGCCGTCATTGTTGGACAGCACAATGACGGGCTTTCCTCCAGGTCAGGCCGGAAGACACGCTCGCAGCTCACATAGAAGTTGTTGCAGTCGATCAGGCCGAAGAGCTCGCCCATGGTCTAGCGCAGTGTGTGAATGGCGTGCTTCACCACACCGAAGACGTGGAGATCTTCTCCCAGAGAAACGCAGATCGGCTGATAGCGAGGACTAGCCGGGTCGAGCCAGATGCAGTCCGGTCCGCGGCGAAACAAGGCCCTCACTGTTCATTCAGCGTAATTTTAGCCGCTTGTCCTTTACCGAAGATGCGTTGAGATCGACACCTTGTTCATCATCAGCATCTACGACACCTTCGGCATGAGTGATGCCCCGTGATCCTGCTGCACCGTTTCGTGTGCAAGCTGGATTTCCCACCTCATCTTCGCGTACAGTAAGCATCCTGTAGGGCGAAGAAAGGGCGAACACAAATGGGAGCGAGCGCGGCGGTTCTGAAGCGGGAGATTGAGGCAAAATTAGCTCACCGTGTTCCTGCTGCGCTCTCCCCGCTGACACAGCCCGTACCCAGACTGCACCCGACAAGCAATAACGCACTCGATGCGCTGCTTGGTGGCGGTTTTCCGTTTGGCTCGCTTTGCGAAATCATCGGCCCGGAGTGCTCTGGCCGCAGCGCGGCTGCCTTCGCACTACTCGCAGCTGCGACGCACGAAGGCGCCTGCGCGTACATCGACGTGAGCGATTCACTTTCGCCTCACAGCGCAGCCGCTGCAGGCGTACTGCTCCGTAATTTGCTGTGGGTCCGCTTTGCACTCTCATCACCGGATGTCCAGGCTGTCCGTTCCGCCACGCCTGTAATGCAGGTCGTAGATGCCGGTCGCGAGCATAAACAGCTCAACCAGCAGAACTGTGGTGGCCCCCATCCGCGCGGCGAGACCAATGGCTTGGCACCCGCGCTGGAGCAGATGCTCTTCTACAAGGAAGAACGCCGCAGGCGAAAGATGGAGGGCACACCCGGCTATCCCAATCAGCCGATGAGCCTGGGAGAGGTCTCGCCAGACCAGATTGAATGGGAACAATTCAACTCTCGTAAGGTCGATGATCGCGATCCGCTCCGACAGCTCGACCGGGCCGCAGCGGAGGCAGCACGCCAACAGGCGGCCACTGCCGTCTCAGAAGCGAACGGACGCAAGCAGCAGCAGAAGCCATGGAGTCTGCTGAACCGAGCATTGCGAGCCACGGATCAGGTACTTCAGGCGGGAGGCTTCCGCGTCATCGTGCTGGATCTCGCATCGCTCACGCCCGAGCAAGCACAAAGAATTCAGCCGGCATCATGGTGGCGCTTTCAAAAAGCGGCAAAGCAGAGCGACACGATCTTTCTTGTGCTCAGCCAAGTGCCGTGTGCACGGTCGAGTGCCGCGTGCGTCCTCGAATGCACGCCCGGCAATCCGCCGAAGATCCGCGGCGTGCTGTCGTCGACACAGCACATCGCGCAGATAGCTAGACAGCGCACCGGACCGGCTTTCGGAAAGAAAGCGCCTGGTCGCGTCACCAGTTGGAGTGCAGCTCCCGCGTGGATGCGGGCGGTCGGGCGTTAAATGATGTCCTTCGCCGCTGTTCATATCCCGGAGTTCCCCATTTCAGCTTGGGTCTACCGTGCGCCTCACCTTAAAACACGTCCTCTCGTCCTGCTGAGAGGAACGCCGCCGCAGGAAGCAGTCGCCTCTCTAAACGCTGTCGCGCACGTGTCCGGCATTTCGCATGGTCTGAGCAAGGTGCAGGCGGAAGCAGCATGTGCGGCGTGCTTCCGTTCACGCGACATGGGAGAGGAAAGAGCAGCCTATGCAAAAGTCCTGGACATTGCAGATCATTTCTCTCCCCGTGTGCAAGGCATCGCAACACCGGCGAACGATTACGCCAATCGGGATCGGCTCTCCGCCTCCTTGCTGATCGACCGCTCCGGCACGAGATCGCTTTTCGGGAGTGCGCAAATGTATGCGAAGAAATTGCACGGTAAGCTCGCGAGCGC
>CAXTJC010000425.1:0-3281 GCA_964244225.1 uncultured Acidobacteriaceae bacterium | reverse complement strand
CTCCGACGACTACAAGCCGCTCTACCGCAACGACGGCGACGCCAACTTCACCGACATCAGCTACCAGGCCGGCATCGCTGAGCCCACAGTCCCATTCCTGGGCTGGGGCACTGCCTTTTTCGACTACGACAACGATGGCTGGCTCGATCTCTTCACCTCAAACGGCCACATCTATCCCATCGTCGACCAGCAGCCCTGGGGCACCAGTTGGAAGCAGCGGCCGCTTCTTCTGCATAACGTCAAGGGCAAGCTCGAGTTCGTTCCGCCCGTTGAAGGTACTGGCCTTGCCAAGCTCGCCACCGGCCGCGGCATGGCGTTCGGAGACCTCTTCAACGACGGCCGCATCGACGTCGTGATCAACAATCTCGACTCCACGCCGACTCTCCTGCGCAACGTCGCGAAAGACAACAATCACTGGATCGCCTTCAAGCTCGTCGGCGGCCCGAAGAGCCCGCGCGACGGCGTCGGCGCCACCGTCTACATCACCGCAAACGGCTTCCGTCAGCGCGCCGACGTCATCGCCGGCGGCTCCTTTGCCTCAAGTCCCGACCAGCGCCCGCACTTCGGCCTCGGCCCCGCAACCAAGATCGAGAAGCTCGAAATTCATTGGCCGAGCGGTCTGAAGGAAGACGTGCCCGCACCCGCGGAGGTCGATTCCTTCTACGTGCTCACAGAAGGCAAGGGCATGGCGAAGCTCCCCTGACCACCTGTCAAAATGAAGGCCACGAACTTGTCTCCGCGCTCGTGGCCTTCCCGCCTTCTGAGTTCACTTCGTAGAGAGCGCCAGCACCTGTACCGCATAGGGCGGAATCGTATGCGTGAAGTTCGCCGCCGCAATCTTGACCGTCGACTTGACCGGCACAATCCGTGTCGGCGCGGCAAGCGTATTCGTCTCCGCCGCATTTGTGCCGCTCAGAGTTACAAGTGTCGCTTCCTTCGCCATCGCACCCGCGCCGCTTATATCGAGCTTCACCTCCTGCGGCTCGCTTGAGGCGTTGACCAGCTTCACGTAGGTCATGCCCTTCGCCGTATCGCGCGTAACAGACGTAAAGAAGCGCCGCCCGCCGCCCGTCACCGTCGTCGCCGGCACCTCCGTGCCCAGATACTCCGCGAACATCGCCTGCGCGTAGTAGCTCGGCGAACCATAGCTCGTCAGCGCGTCGTAGCCGATCAGGTCGGACTCCCACTGCATGCCGCCCGTATTTACGTTCACCAGCATCGGCGCATACGACGCCAGCACGATCAGGTCGCTGTTGCGCTCCATGCCGGTCATCCACGCCGCATCGCCCAGCGCCGCGCCCATGTTGGTCGTCGGGCTGCCCTCGCGCGTCGCCCACTCGCCCACAAAGATCTTCGGCCCGTTCCGATCCGCGTCATCGTACTTCTTCACCATGTCGAAGAACTCATCGGCCCGCTTGTAGTAGTGGTCGTCGAGCACATCCGGCTTCATGCGTGTCAGCGGCGCTGTCGCAATCAACTGCAGCTGCGGATACTTCGCCTTAATCGCCTTATAGAACTGCGCATACCGACCCTCGTAGCTGCTCGACGTATCGAACCAGTCCTCGTTCCCGATCTCCACATACGTGAGCGGAAACGGCGCCGGGTGTCCGAGCTTCGCGCGTACCGCACCCCACTTCGTTGAGCCATCGCCGGTTACAAATTCAAGCTCATCCATGGCGTCATCGAGAAACGGCTGCAAAGCCGGGCCGGGCTCGATATGAATATGCTTCAGCGAGTAGCCGGCATACACCGCCAGCACCGGCTGGATCTTCAGGTCTTCGGTCCACTCCAGAAACTCAAGCAGCCCCATGCCGTCCGACGACTGATAGTTCCACGGGCTGCGATGTGTCGGCCGATCTACCAGTGGCCCGATCGTCGTCTTCCAGTTGAAGCGCTCCTCAACCGTATCGCCTTCCAGATAGTTGCCGCCCGGCTCGCGCAAAAACTTCGGATGCATCGCCGCCATCTTCTCCATCAGGTCGGGCCGGTTGCCATTCTCGCGATCCTTATACGTCGGCGGAAACAGGCTCACCAGCGTCATCCAGATCTTGCCCGTGTGCCCGACCGTCAACCGCAGGTGGTTCTCGGCCGAGGCCTCCACCTTCGCGCCCGTCGTCAGGCTGAACTCATACCGCTTCCACTCGGTCGTCAGCGGCTGGGTGCTTGCCGTTCCCAGCGATCTGCCGCTGTTGTTGCTCATCAAGGTAACGTTTACCGAACCCGCCGCGGAAGAGTCGGCCTTGGCGTAGAACGAGCCCTTGTAGGTCGTGTTCGGCCGTACCGCCATCCCCCAGAACCCTTCGTTCCGCACGCCCGCCTGGTTCTTGGCGTCCGCCTTCGTCACCGTCAGGGCCAGGCTGCGTCCGAGTGCGGCGCTCGGACCCTCGTTGCGGTCCAGGTCGAAGCTCGCCGCCGCGTCTCCATCGTGCACTACATCCCACCGCGCCAGGCCGGCCCAGTCATGGTCCTGCATCGCACGGTTCCGTACCATCTCGGCATACAGGCCGCCGTCGTAGGAGTAGTTGATCTCCTCGGTCATCAGCCCGTAAAGTGTCGGGCTCACAGCGTGCAGCGCCGGCTTATCCAGCGCGATCGTCAGCGTTGCCGGCGGCAGCCCCTGCGCCGCCGCGTAGATCGTAAGCACCGCACCCGTCATCAGCGCGCCCAGTGCCGCACCCCATCGTCTCTCCATCCGCATGCCTCACCTCAAACTCTTACGACGATACGATTGTGCCCGCCCGCCGAACCGGCCACCAGTATGCCGGAAACTTGCAATCGCTGGATACCCCAAGGCGATCGCCATATGGACCCTCCGCGCCGTTGCCGTCGCCAGACGCCCGCGCTCCCTGTATCCTGTCCTCCATCGGCTTCGCTCTGCTTGCGCAGAAACATGGCCGGGTGAGCGCCTTCCTTTCATCACTTGATCGCTTCGGAGCACCCTTGACTCTCGTGCAACAACCTTCCTCTTCGGCGCACAGGCGCATCGGTATTGATCTCGGCGGCACAAAGATCGAAGGCGTTCTGCTGGATGCAGCCGGGTCCGTTGTGACACGGCAGCGTATCGCAACCCCCAAGAACGACTACGAGGGCACCGTGCGTGCGCTGATCGGCGTCGTTCACCATCTCGAGCACGAAGGCGGCAACGTCACTCCCTCAGTGGGTATCGGAATACCCGGCAGCATCGTGGCGTCCACAGGGCTGGTCAAAAACGCCAACTCCACCTGGCTCAATGGCCGCCCGCTCGAGCGCGATCTGAGCCAGAGACTCGTCCGGCCCGTCCG
>CAXTJC010000424.1:0-3286 GCA_964244225.1 uncultured Acidobacteriaceae bacterium | reverse complement strand
CGGGATGACAACAAAGACGGAAGTTCAGCGGCGGGAGATGGCGGGGGTGCGGCCGTTGAGCTGGCCTTCGATCTCTTCGGCGACCTGGTCGGCGGGTTCTAGGGTGGCCAGGTTTTCGTCGGTTTCCTGTTCATTGAGGCCGCCGAAGCGGCGGTCGCGGGCTTGGAAGGCGTGGATGGCTTCGAGCAAATGGGGGCCGCGGAAGTCGGGCCAGAGGCGGTCGGTGATGAAGATCTCGGCGTAGGCGATCTGCCAGAGGAGGAAGTTTGAGATGCGCTGCTCGCCGGAGGTGCGGATGACGAGGTCTGGGTCGGGCATGTTGGCGGTGTAGAGGTGGGCGCTGATGTGCTCTTCGTCGATGCGGGCGTCGAGGCCGTCGACCTGGAGGAGGTCTTCAAGCGAGCAGCCGCGCCGGTGGGCTTCGGCGATGAGGTTGGTGAGGATGGTGCGGGTGGCGTCGACGATCTCGGAGCGGGCGCCGTAGTTGAGGGCGAGGGTGAGTGTGGTGCCGGTGTTCAGGGCAGTCGACTCCATGGCCCACTGCATGGTGTCCTTGACTTCGGCGGGCAGCTCGTGGGTGCGGCCGATGTAGTTCATACGGACGTTGTTGTCGTTCATGCGCTTGACGTTGCCTACGAGGTAGGACTTCAGCAGCTTCATCAGGAAGCTGACCTCGGCCTTGGGGCGGCGCAGGTTGTTCTCGAGCGAGAAGGCGTAGAGGGTGAGGAAGGGCAGGTCGATGCGGGAGGCGGTCTCGACGACGAACTGGACGCTTTCGGCGCCCTGCTGGTGGCCGAGGAAGCGCTTGAGGGAGCGCTTGCCGGCCCAGCGGCCGTTGCCATCCATGATGATGGCGACGTGCTGGGGGATGCGGGCGGGGTCGAGCTGGGCGTAGAGGGCCTGCTCCTCGGGCGAGAGCTCGTGGAGGCGGCTGGGCGACGAGAGGGAGGATGGGAGAGGAGTGATGCGCAAAAGCGGCCTCGCAGGCTGCGCGTGCGCCCCTGCAGAGTTGACGCTAGCACAGCGGGATGGCGGGTGCAATGAAGGGGAGTGCGGGGCGGGAGAGGCTGCGGGCGGCGGTTCCGGACTCGATCAACGAGCCTTGGAGGCGGCTGCCCGCAGCGGAGGTTTGCTGCAGGTTTTGCTGGTGCGGCTAGAGCATTTTTCCTGATGCCATGGCGTTGCTTCAGTGCAGTGGAGGCCATTTTTTTTGAGAAAAATGGCACAGACGGGCGTGGCCTCCTATACACCTTCAGGAAAAATGCTTTAGGCGCTGCGGCGACGGCCGGCGGCGAGCTCGCGAACGTGGTTGAGGAAGATGGAGCGCTGGAGCGAGTCAAGCTGCGCGGCGTAGTGGGCGATCTCAGCGATGAAGGGATCGGTCATGAGGACGGAGGTCTCATCCTCGTGGCGGCTGTGCGAGTCGCGCAGAAGGACGGAGATATCGACCTGGAGCGCGTTCGCGAGGCGCGAGAGCGAGGAGAGCGTCGGCATGGCCTTGCCGTTCTCGATCTTTGAGATATAGGTTCGTGGCACGCCCATGCGGCCGGCGAGCTGGCGCTGCGAGAGATTGCGCACATGGCGCAGGTCGCGGACAGCGGTTGCGACCTGAATGTGGCCTTCAGGCGCGGGGACCGAGGGAACCAGGGTAAGCGGCAGCGGTGCGGGTTCGGGCGCCTTGACCTCGAGCGATCGCTTGCAGCGGGCGCAGGTGGCGGTGGCACGGCGGAATTGCACAAGATCGCAGTGGTCGCAGCGCAGGACCTCCCGCTGTTCAACAGAAGCCATCATGGTTGCCATAAGTTTTGTCGTTCGCGGGCGGTTGCCAGAGCGGGCACCGCGGCACATGTCCGATAACGGAAGCGTGTGATGTGCCTAGAGTGGCACTGAGGTATCCCATGCGTCAAGGGCAATAACCGGGCGTAACGCGGAGAAACCCAGAAGAACCCGGAGATGGAACCTTGGGAGTAAACAGCCGGGTGCGCACTTCGTGCATCGCGCGACGATGTTTGCTCCTGATTTGGCGCAATGCGAGCGCGTGGGAGAATGGAGGGCATGGCGGATGCGAGGTTTGGGCGGGAGGCGGCGCGGGCGCTGCTGTTTGCGTGGACGCAGGGTGAGAGCCTGCGCAAACATGGGCTGGCCGTGGCGGTGTGCACGGAGGCATACGGGAGGCTTGAGGCGCTCAAGCAAGGATTGAGCGGCGAGGCTGTGGATGCTTTTGCGGAGCCGTACTGCTGTGCGGGGCTGCTGCACGATATGGACTATGAGCGGCATCCGGCGATCGAGGAGCACCCGTTTGTGGGTGTGCGGCACCTGCGGGAGGCGGGCTGGCCGGAGGAGGTGCTGCACGCGATTCTGGCGCATGCGGACTACTCGGGCGTGCGGCCGGAGACGCATCTGGATAAGACGCTGTTTGCGTGCGATGAGCTGTCGGGGTTTCTGACGGCGTGCGCGCTGGTGAAGCCTTCGAAGGCGATCGCGGATGTGGAGGTTGCGGGGGTGACGAAGAAGATGAAGGATAAGGCGTTTGCGCGGGCGGTGAAGCGGGAGGATATTACGCTGGGGGCGGAGCTGCTGGGGGTAGGGTTGGAGCAGCACGTTGAGACGTGTTTAGTGGCGATGCAGGCGCGCGCGGGAGAGTTGGGGCTCTAGGTCTTTTAGGGATAGAGTGATTAATTCTTACTTGGGCAAGATTTGAAGGTGTGTTGCCGATGCTGGCAGACTGCAGGTCTCTCCACTGCGCGAGACGATGAAGCTGTCTCGCTTCGGTCGAGATGACACTTCTCTACCAAGGAATACAGACGTTCAGTGGCAGCCGCGCAGGAGAGCCAACCAGGCGAGCGAGAGAGCGACGGAGCCGAGGATGCCGATGAGGAGCAAGGGCGTACGGGTGCCAGCGGCGCTGAGGTCGGATCTGTCGTTTTGGTGTGGGGCTTGCGGGTTGTAGGCGACGGGGAAGAGTGAACTCTGCGGGATAGCCTTGGGCGAGCTGAACTGCCCGGTGTAGAGTTCACCCTCAACGAAGTAGTTGAAAGCGATCAGGAAGTGTCGTGAGGTAGGGATGCCGAAGGCCATGGCGCGGCCTGCGCCGGCGGTGTAGGTACAGCTGGTGACGGTGGCCATAGCCTTGGGCCACAGGCTGGTGGCGGGATTTGGCGGAGAGGCCATGGGAGTTCGATGCTGAGGACACTCTGATTCCTACGAGAGATGCTTCGTCGGTCCGGGCGGAAAGCAGGTTCCTCCCCATTCGGCTTCGCTCAGGGTCGGAATGGAAGAAAGAAAA
>CAXTJC010000423.1:0-3286 GCA_964244225.1 uncultured Acidobacteriaceae bacterium | reverse complement strand
CTCCCTCCACGCAGCCGATCCATAGAAATCTGCCGGGCACACTGCTCGTACGTATCCGACAATCTCGACTGAAACACAGCTCGGTCATACTTTCAGGACCAAATCACAACGTCCTTGCTAGGTCAGCTAAACCAAGTCAACTAAAGCGACGCCATCACAATTTCCCGTCGTCCAGCATCACTCCTCTCAATCAATTATTTATTGATATTCAATAATTCCTCTTGACGGCCCCTGGATCCTAATCTTATTGTTTATCGATAAGGAGATCGTAATGGAAAAATCGAGAAAAGATCGGCTGCTGCAGAGTTCACGGCTCGTCGTCCGTGCGGGATTTGTCATAAACCGTTTATTTTTCATAGCCGTAAGTTTCGGCCTGCTGCTGTCCTCTATCTTTTCCGCCCAGTTCGCCCAGCTGCTCCTGTCACAGACTCCCGCGGCTGACGTGCGTTCGGAGGCAACCGGTCTGCGCCTGCTGATGCTCCTTGGCATCGCCATGGCCGTAGCGACCGACCGTCTCTTCACGGCCTTGGCCCACATGATCGCAAGCGCTGGCGCCGGTGATTCCTTCAGCGCCGCAAACACCCGCAACCTCCAGACGATTGGCTGGTCTCTGCTGGTGCTGCAGCTGCTCGATCTTCCTGGAGCCCTCCTCGATAGATTCTTCCCGAGCCTGGGCTCCGCGGCGCCGGATGTCACGTTCTCTCCCGGGGGCTGGATCGCGGTGCTTATGGTCTTCGTCCTCTGTCGCGTCTTCGCCGCCGGTGCCGCCATGCGGGACGACTTAGAGGGAACGGTCTAGCCCATGCCCATCGCAGTTAGGCTTGATGAGGTCCTGGAGCGCCGGCGCATGTCGCTCACAGAGCTCTCCGAGGCCGTCGACATCACGCTCGCAAACCTCTCCATCCTGAAGACCGGAAAAGCCCGGGCTATACGCTTCTCCACGCTTGAAGCCATCTGCAGAACACTCGAGTGCCAGCCCGGCGACATACTTGCCTTCGGCCATGACGACGAAACCTGAGAGATTTGTCGTTGAGGAGCCTGATCTTCTTCAGTCTGGGCGCGGCCGTTCACAGCTATGTCCTGCTCAAATCCGCCTGCATACCCAGACTGCTGTCGGCGTTCTATCTCTTCGGCGCCGTGTGGCTCTTCTTCTGTTGCTTCGGATTCATCCTCGTTCCGCAGTCCATGACACGCTTGAGTACGGCATTCATCGTGCCAGACTTTCTTGCCGAACTTCTGGTGGCCCTCTGGCTGGCATTTCGCGGCGCGAAGATCTAGCCGCGACTTTACTCGCCGCACGCGGCAGGCGCCGTACTCTGAGAACCGCCGCCGCACACCACCGTATCCAGCAAAAGAAAAGGGCCGCGAAGTAATCCGCAACCCTTTCACCTTAGTCGGTACTCTATTTTGGTACCCGTTTACAACTAGAAATGCCGTCGCTGTCGTTGCTTGTTTTCTCTCGCAGAGTGCCGCGGCGCGAGTTTCTAAACAGACTCTTAGACAGTACTCTTCGCCGCTGTTAAGGCGGCCTTTGCCTGCTCCACCAGCGTCGTAAAGCCCGCTGCATCATTGGCTGCAATGTCGGCCAGGATCTTACGATCCAGACCGTTACCGGCCTTCTTTAGCCCGTCGATAAATGTCGAGTAGCTCATACCGTTAATCTTCGCAGCCGCGCCGATACGTACGATCCACAGCGAGCGGAACTGCCGCTTCTTCTGCTTGCGGCCGGTGTACGCAAACATCAGACCGCGCTCGACGGCCTCTTGCGCTGCCTGGTAGAGCTTCGATTTCGTGAGGAAGTAGCCACTCGCTCGCTTCAGAATCTTCTTGCGGCGGTCGCTACGCTTTGTACTCCGTTTGACACGGGGCATGGCACACACTCCTTTTGCGTACATCGTTCAGCGGCTGGAGGTAAGGGTGGCCTCTTCACACGCTCTACAACCTCATGTCTCGGTGGACCGGCTAACCGGTCCAGGGGCCTCTCACGCAACTACGGCCCTTTGCACTCACTCGCCGTAAGGCAAGTCTCTCGAGCGCGGCTCGACACAAAGAACATCGACTCCGCTAACGCCTAGATCAGGCGTACGGAATCATTCGGGCAACCTTTGGCGAATCCGCCTCGGACACCATGGCCGACCCACCCAGCTTGCGCTTGGTCTTGGTCGCCTTCGAGGTCAGGATGTGGCGCATCTTCGACTGGCCGCGTTTGAACTTGCCGGAGCCCGTCTTGTGGAAGCGCTTCGCGGCTCCCGAGTGCGTCTTTAGTTTTGGCATTGTGCTGCTCTCTGAAACTGCATTTTAAACAACTTCTTGAGTATACCCGACCCATTGTCCGGAACCTATCGCTTTCGTCATCGTCTTGGTCTCTAACTGTCCTCACACGGGACCGAGCTTTCCTGCCTGCACGCTTCCTCGTGTCGTCGTCATCCCGTGGTCATGTCGTCTCAGCCTGGATTCACCTCTTCCTAGACCTCTGCACAAACCGCGCAAAACTCCTGCTTTCGTGCGCGAAATCAAGTGAAATTGCCCCCAAACAACCCCGCAAATCACCTGGTTTTTGCATGGAAACGTAACGTCCAGCGCTACGATATTCGCCCGCCGGGATGGTATACTTACAGTATCGAGAACGTGCATAAAACGCTGATTTGACGGGCGTTTCGCGAGCATGGCGAGCCCGGCATCCCGCCTGGGCCGCGACTCTATGGAGAGACAATGGCATCGACCGCCCTGCCCACAGAAGAGATTCTAGCCACCACCCCCAGCACCGGGTATAGCGCTGAAAACATTACAGTTCTTGAAGGCCTGGCGGCCGTCCGCAAGCGTCCCGCCATGTACATCGGCTCCACCGGCGAGCAGGGCCTCCATCACCTCGTCTACGAAGTTGTTGATAACTCAGTCGATGAGGCGCTCGCTGGGCACGCCAGCCGCATCGACGTCACCATCCACGTCGACAACTCTATTACCGTGGTCGACGACGGCCGCGGGATTCCAGTCGACGACAAGACCATTAACGGTGTGACCATGCCCGCCGTACAGGTCGTCCTCACCATCCTTCATGCCGGCGGCAAGTTCGACGCCTCAAACTACAAGGTCTCGGGCGGCCTGCACGGCGTCGGCGTCTCCTGCGTCAATGCGCTGTCGGAGGAGTTCGACGTCGAGATCTGGCGCGACGGTTTCGCCTGGGAGCAGGACTATAGCAAGGGTGACCCCATTAGCAAGTTGCGCAAGATGGGTGCCTCCACCCGCAAGGGCACCAAGGTCCACTTCCTGCCCGACAAGAGCATCT
>CAXTJC010000422.1:0-3292 GCA_964244225.1 uncultured Acidobacteriaceae bacterium | reverse complement strand
AGATGGGCTCCGTGGTGGGCGAAGTACGTGGTTCTTCCCCGTTGGACAAGCTCAGAGCAGAATGACAAGTAAGAAGAGGGCTCCTTGCGGCCGCGGCGGAACCAGCGGTGGTACGGGCGGTGGAAAAGGCGGATGCGGCACTTGCGGGGTTGATGAGAGGATTAACACGGCTGCGCGACCGGTGTTTTAAGGCCGCGGCCGATACTTTCGCCTTGATTCAGGAGCCTGCCCCGATGCCGAACTTCTCGCACGAAGACGACCTTCGCATTCACTACCACGACGAGATGCCGCGGGGCGCGCGGATCAAGGTGATCGGGGTGGGCGGCGGCGGCAATAACGCGGTGAATCGGATGATTGCGGCCGAGGTGGAGGGCGTGGAGTTTATCGCGGCGAATACGGATGTGCAGGCGCTGCAGCTTTCAAACGCGCCGGTGAAGCTGCAGCTGGGGGTGAAGCTGACGAGCGGTCTGGGCGCGGGCGCCAACCCGGATGTGGGGCGGCGGGCGGCGCTCGAGGACTCGGACAAGATCATTGAGGCGCTTGAGGGCGCGGACATGGTGTTTGTGACAGCGGGGCTGGGCGGTGGCACGGGTACGGGGGCGGCGCCGGTGATTGCGAGCTTGGCGAGCGAGATGGGCGCGCTGACGGTGGCGGTGGTGACGCGGCCGTTTGCGTTTGAGGGAAAGCGGCGCATGATGCAGGCGGATCGCGGTCTGCAGGAGCTGCTGGATTCGGTCGATACGGTCATTGTGATTCCGAATGAGAAGCTCTTGGCGGTGGCGAAGGATGCGGGGTTCTTTGAGTCGTTCCGGATTGCGGACGATGTGCTGCGACAGGGGGTGCAGGGGATCTCGGACATCATTACGATTCCGGGCGTGATCAATCGCGACTTTGCCGACGTGAAGACGACGATGGCGGGGATGGGCTACGCGGTGATGGGGACGGCGATGCGGTCGGGCGGGAACCGGGCGAGCGAGGCGGCGATGGCGGCGATGGCGAGCCCGCTGCTGGAGTCGGGCGCGATCGATGGGGCGCGTGGGATTCTGATCAACATTACGGGCTCGAGCAATCTGAAGCTGAGCGAGGTGAATGAGGCGTCGAGCATTATCCAGAGCGCGGCGCACGAGGATGCGAACATCATCTTCGGCGCGGTGCAGGACGACGGGATGGGCGACGAGATCAAGATCACGGTGATCGCCACGGGCTTCAAGCAGCAGGAGATGCCGGAGCGGCGGGAGCGGATGCTGGCGGAGACGACGATGCCGGGGACACGCTACGAGCAGCAGAGCCGGTATGAGACGCCGGGCCGGCAGGCGGAGGTAAAGATTCAGCCGCGGGTACAGACACAGCGTGCTGTGCCGATGTCGCCGATGGGACAGGTCGAGACGGGGCAGGTACAGGCGGCGCCCGCGCCGACGCCCAGGGAGGCGGCTCCGGAGCCGGAGGGGTATGCGTCGCTCGAGCCGGTGAAGCCGCCCGAGACGCGGCAGGAGCCGGCGCGAGGGAGTGAGGCGCAGCCGCAGAGCTGGCGGAGCGAGCGGGCGATGGAGCCGAGTTCTACTATGCAGGCTGGCACGATGCCGCATGGCAGCGCCGAGACGCCAGTGCGGAAGGAGGCAGGAGAGCGGCCGGCCGAGGAGATACGGGGCCGAGAGCCGGCGCCGCAGCTTGTGCCGGTGCGAGCGTCGGTGTTTGACGATGATTTCTTTCGCGGGCGGCCGCGCGAGGCGGTGCAAGGCGGGGAACCGGTGGAGACGGCGGCTGCGAGCGGCCGGGGGTGGGAGACGCGTGACTATTCGGCGCAGCGAAACGTCCAACACGAAGCCGTCCGTGCGGAGGTCTTCCACGTGCACGCGGCGGAGGAGCCGGTGCGGGCGCAGGGCGCTGCAACGATCGACAGCAGCAGTAGCGAGCCCGATGAGCTGGATATCCCGGCGTTTCTGCGGCGCGGCAACTAAGATATGCCGATTGCCTCTTTTGAGGGATTGCCGCACCGGAGCGGATCCGGTTTAGCTGAATGGATGAGTTCTGGAGTGTGCACGGTATGGTGTCTTTGCTTCGCTGGTTGAATCTGCTGCCTGGTGTGCGAGGTCTGTTGCTGGTGGGGGGGATGCTCTCGCTGGGAGTTCCTATGCTGGCGAAGCCCACGAAGCTGGTGGTTCGGCATAAGGCGGCGGTGCGCGCTACTGTGGCACGGCATGCTGGAAGCCGGGCGCATGCGGGATCGATGCGGACGGCTGCCGTTCGTGGGCATGGTGCGAGCGTGGTTGCGGTGCATGGGCGTATGGTGCGGCGGCACGGGCGGATGGTGCTGGCGGTGCGGCGAACGCGCTTCACGGAACGGTTTACGGCGAGTTCGTTTGCGGACAATCTAACGCTGGGCGATGTGACAGCGGGTGAGGATCCGGTGGTGCGGGCGGCGGCGATCGAGGCGCTCGGCAACATGAACGGGACGGCGCTGGCGATCGATCCTTCGAGCGGGCGCATTCTGGCGATGGTGAACCAGAAGCTGGCGCTTTCGAGCGGGGCCGAGCCGTGTTCGACGATCAAGTTGACGGTGGCGTTGGCGGCTCTTGAAGAGGGAATCATCAAGCACGACACGCCGGTGAGCCTGGGCGGCGGCTATCGGGTGAACCTGGACTATGCGCTGGCGAAGTCGATCAACCCGTATTTCGAGCAGCTCGGGCGGACGATGGGCTTTGAGCGGGTGAAGCACTATGCGAACGAGTTCGGGCTGGGCGAGCTGGCGGGGTACAACATACAGGGCGAGCAGCTGGGCACCTATCCCGACACAGAGCTGCCGCAGAAGCTGGGCGGAGTGGGGCGGATGTGCTCGTTTGGCGAGAGCATCTCGATGACGCCGCTGCAGCTGGGGGCGATTGTGAGCTCGATCGCGAATGGCGGCACGCTCTACTATCTGCAGCACCCGGAGACGCAGGATGCGGCAAAGAACTTCACACCGAAGGTGAAGCGGATTCTGAACATCGCGCCAATTCTGCCGGAGATGCTTCCGGGGATGAGCGGCGCGGTGGAGGCTCCGTATGGCACGGCGCGCAGTCTGAAGGCCAACTTCAGCGCGTTTCCGGTGATGGGCAAGACGGGAACGTGCTCGAACAACGGGACGCGCTTCGGGTGGTTTGCAAGCTATGCGGAGTCGCCCACGGGACGGATTGTGACGGTGATCTTTCTTGAGGGTGGTCGGCCGACGTTTGGGCCAAAGGCGGCGGAGCTGACCGGGCAGTTCTACCGAGCGATGTATGAGCGGAGCTACTTCCAGCCAAGGGGCGTGCCG
>CAXTJC010000421.1:0-3294 GCA_964244225.1 uncultured Acidobacteriaceae bacterium | reverse complement strand
GGATACGCTGCAGCTTGAAGGCATTCTGGCGGTTGAAATGTTCTGCGGGAAAGATGGGTCGCTGCTGATTAACGAGCTGGCGCCGCGGCCGCATAACAGCTATCACGGCAGCGAACGTGCGTGTGTGACCAGCCAGTTCGAGCAGCTGGTGCGGGCTGTGTGTGACCTGCCGCTAGGCGATACGGGTATCGTCCAGCCGGCGGCTATCGCGAATCTTTTGGGGGATGTCTGGCTTGATCCACACGGTGAGCCAGTTGAGCCACGGTTCGATCAGGCGCTGACCGTGCCGGGAGTGCGGCTGCATCTGTACGAAAAGCTGCGGCCGCGGCGTGGCCGCAAGATGGGGCATCTGAGTGCCGTGGGAGCGACGGGCGAGGAGGCTCTGGAACGTGTGCTGCGCGCAAAGGCGCTGCTTGCGATCTAATCTGGTTACAGAAGGTGGGACTACCCGGAGAGATTATACCTCTTTAAGTTACAAATAAAGATGGCGAGCCGATTCGACTCGCCATCTTTGGGCCAAAGGATTGGCTACCCGAGATCCTCAGACCAGTTCTCCAGATAGTTTTTGAAATCGGTCATGAACTTTCCAGCATCCGACCCGTCGATGATGCGGTGGTCGAAGCCAAGTGTGAAGCGCTGAATCGAGCGCACCGCGATGGTATCTTGGCCGTCCTTATCCGTCAGCACCACGGCTTCTTTGTTCAGACCGCCGATGCCGAGGATCGCCGACTGTGGCTGCGCGATGATCGGCGTCCCGAACTGCTCGCCGAAGATGCCGGAGTTGGTCAGGGTAAATGTGCCGCCGGCCACTTCGTCGGGTGCGAGCTTCTTCATGCGGGCACGGTCCGCCACGTCAACGATAGAGCGCGCGATGCCAAGAAAGTTCTTCTCCTCGGCCTGCTTGATAACTGGAACAATAAGCCCCCACTCCAGCGCGACAGCGATCCCGATGTTGATGTTCTTGTTGTAGAGGATCGCGTCACCCTGCGTTGCCGCGTTGACAATTGGATGCTTGCGCAGGGCCTGCACTGCAGCGCGTGCAATAAACGGCATGTAGGTCAGCTTCACACCGTTGCGCTGCTCGTACTTGCTCTTTTCCTTTTCGCGCAAGCGAACGATGCGCGTCATATCGACCTTGAAGACTGTATGCACATGCGCGCTGGTCGCTTTAGACTCCACCATGCGCTTGGCAATGATGCTACGCATCTTCGTCATGGGCACCAGCTCGCCGGGCATCGGCGGCGATGTAACAGCTGCCTTTGCGGGCGCGGTAGTTGCCTTGGCAGACTCCGCCTGCGTATACGTCGGCTGCGTCTGAGTCAATGCCGCAGGCGCTGTCAATGCCGCAGGCGCTGCCACTGCCGCAGGCGCTGGCTGCGCGGGCGCAGGTGGCGATGCGGCGCCTTCCATATGGTTCAGGATGTCGCTCTTGGTGATGCGGCCTGAGGCTCCGCTGCCGGAGATCCCGCTGAGATCGACGTTATTATCCTTGGCAATCTTCCGCACCAGCGGCGAAGAGCGTTGCGGCTCGCCCTGAGTCGCGCTGACCGGCGCTGCCGAGGGACGGCCATTCTGCTGCGCCGCGGGCGCGGCCTGCGGAACAGATGGCTGTACCGCCGGGGTCGTGTTTGCCGGAGCCGTGGTGGCGGGAGTAGCCCCGGCACTGCCGATCAGCGCGACTACGGTGTTAATCGTGACCGTCTGGCCTTCATTGACCTTGATCTCCGCCAGCCTGCCGGCGACCGGCGATGGGATCTCCGCGTCCACCTTGTCGGTTGATATCTCGAAGATCGGCTCGTCGCGCTGTACGCTGTCGCCTACCTTCTTCAGCCATTTGGTGATGGTGCCTTCCGTGATGGACTCACCCATCTGCGGCATCAGCACTTCCGTTGCAGCGGCGGAGGTATTCGCCGGCACTGCAGATCCCGATTCAGTTCCTGGTGCGGCAGGCGGATTGCCCTGGGTCGCCGCGACTGAGCTTGCTGCGGCCGGTTCAGCACTGTCGGCTGAGGGAGAGGCCGCCGTCTCGCCCTGAGAGACCACGCTTGCCGGAGCCATCGAGGGCGCAGCCGATCCCGAACCATTCTCGCTCAGCGTGCATACCACCGTGTTGATACCAACCGTTGTGCCTTCCTCAACCTTGATCGCTTCGAGCGTTCCAGCCGAGGGCGAAGGAATCTCAGCGTCCACCTTATCCGTCGAAATCTCGAACAGCGGCTCATCGCGCTCAACGTGCTCGCCCGGCTTCTTCAGCCACTTCGTAATAGTGCCTTCAGTGATGGACTCGCCCATCTGGGGCATAACAACTTCGGTCGGCATGAGTCTCCTCTTCGACGGGGCGCGCCTCTGCGACGCGACGCCAGCAAGCTGGATTATACGGCGACAGCTAGGCCGCTGGCTCCCCTGCAGGCGCACGTCGGAGTAGCTCGTCAAGTGAATCCGCAAAGACAATCTGCCGGCCAAACACGTGGCCAAAGCTCTTCAGCACCAGATTGGCGGCGCGTTCTATCGTGGGCTCCAGCTTACTGTCCGCCTCGAGTTCTAGCGATGTCACACCACGATCGGCAATGCCGCATGGCACAATCCAGTCGAAATCGCGCAGATCCGTCGTCACATTCAGGGCAAACCCGTGAGACGTTACGCCGCGCGCTACATGAATCCCCAGCGCCGCGATCTTTCGCTCCGCCTGCGCGCCGCCCGCAAAGGTCCAGACGCCCGTCCGTTTCGCAATCCGCTGTGCCGGCACGCCAAACTCCGAGCAGGTACGGATCAGCACCTCTTCGAGCAATCGCATGAAGTCGACCGGCCCGAGGTGAGGCCCGCGCTTGCCCGGCAGATCGCCTCGCAGATCAAAGATCGGATACCCCACCAGCTGTCCCGGCCCGTGATACGTCACGTCGCCCCCGCGATTGATCTCGTGTACGGCAATCCCGCGCTGCGCCAGCTCTATCTCCGGAAGGACGATGTTCTTCCGCGAAGCATTGCGGCCCAGCGTCAGCACCGGTTCGTGCTCCATCAGCAGAACTGTATCCCCGATACGATTGTTCTGCCGTGCCGCCACTACGCGCGCCTGCGCCGCCAGACCCGCCTCATACGGAAGTCGCCCAAGCGAAACTACCTGCAGGACCATGATCTGAACTTAACGCTTTCCGATATCGGCAATGCCAAGCTTGCGGCAGATGCTTCGCGCAAGCACACCGGCTACTTCGGTATGCCGCGGCATCGCCTGCATGGCTCCTGAACAGCATTTACCTATAGAGAATGAGAGCGCCCCTCCCGCTTGAGATAACAGCC
>CAXTJC010000420.1:0-3306 GCA_964244225.1 uncultured Acidobacteriaceae bacterium | reverse complement strand
TGCTGATCGGGGGATGGGCCGTGACTGCGATCGGGCTGGTGCAGTCGGGCATGCTGGTGACGGTGACGCAGGCCACGAATACGAACTCGTTTGCCGGGTTTGCGCTGCAGCGGCCGAATGTCGTGGCGAATACAGGCCTTGCGGCGGGGGATCGAACACCGGCTAAGTACTTCAATACAGAAGCGTTTACGCTCGCTCCGCAGTTCACGCTGGGGAATGCGTCACGCAATCCGGTGCGGGGGCCGGCGTACCGGGACCTGGATCTGGCGCTCGTGAAGCATACGCGTTTTACGGAGAAGACGGACGCGGAGTTTCGCGGGGAGATCTTCAACGTGACAAATACGCCGGCATTTGCGCAGCCGAATGGAACGTTTGGTGCGGCGGCTTTTGGCAGCATCACGAGTACTACGACAGAGCAGCGCGTGGTGCAATTTGCGATACGCCTAAGCCGATAGGCTGGACAGACAAGGGTGTTTTCGCGCTGATACAGGCCTGTTTTGCTCGATTTGGTTGAGGAGATACGCTGTTTTTGCAGAGGTCCCGCGGGCTGGATTTTCACAAACCGAGAATGCGCCAACTTTGACGAAAGTTTTATGCTGCTGAGCATCTAAGGTTGCATGAACGGTCAGGGTACGCCAAAGCAAAGCTCCAAGAGCAGCGACACGAAACCAGATGCCAGGAAGGCCGATCAGGGAAGATCGCCGGGCGCAGAAGGTGGTGGGCGGAGCAAGGCCGCGCGAGCTTTGACTGTAGAGGATGAACGGCTGGCGAAGTCGGAGGCCCGGGAGGAGAACTGGCAGCGCTGGGGGACGTATCTGCCGGAGCGGCAGTGGGGCACGGTGCGCGAGGACTACTCCGCAGATGGCAATGCGTGGAACTTCACGCACGATATGGCGCGATACAGGGCTTATCGGTGGGGTGAGGACGGACTGCTGGGATGGACCGATCGCGAGTGCCGGCTGTGCTTTTCGACGTCGTTGTGGAATGGCAACGATGCGATTTTGAAGGAGCGGCTGTTCGGGTTGGGGAATACCGAAGGCAATCATGGCGAGGATGTGAAAGAGCAGTACTACTACCTGGATGCGACGCCGACGCACAGCTATGCGAAGGCACTTTACAAGTATCCGCAGCGGACATTTCCGTATGACGATCTGGTTCGTGTAAACCGTGAACGCGGCTACGATGAGCCGGAGTATGAGCTGCTGGATACGCGCATCTTCGATGAAGAGCGGTACTTTGACGTGCAGGTGGAGTATGCGAAGAGCTCCCCTGAAGACACGCTCATCCGACTGACAGTTGCGAACCGCGGGCCGGAGGCGGCGAGCTTGACGGTGGCGCCGACACTGACGTTGCGGAACAACTGGTCGTGGCGAAACCTGGAAGAGGGCGAGCAGACGCGGCCGGGGATGTGGCTGGACGAGACGAGCATATTAGCGAGCCATAAGACGCTCGGGCAGTTTCGTTTTGCGACGGTGGAGATGAATGGCCCGAGGCCTGATGAAGTTCTCTTTACCGAAAACGATACGAACATTCATCGTCTCGATCCCAACTACCAGGGCGATACGCGTTATAGCAAAGATGGATTTGATCGCTATCTTTTGCATGGAGACAAGGGCGCGATTAACCCGGAGCATGTGGGTACAAAGAGCGCTTATGTCTATCGCCTGAGTCTGGAACCGGGGGAGAGTGTGGTTCTCCGGCTTCGCCTGGTGCGAGTCGACGAGGAGAGTCCGCAGGCGATCGACGCTTCTACGTTTGATCAATGCTTTGAGCTGCGAAAGCGAGAGGCAGATGCGTTCTACGCAGAGCGGATTCCAAAGGTTCTCAACGAAGACGAGCGGAATGTTTCGCGACAGGCGTATGCGGGGCTGCTATGGACGAAGCAGTTTTACTACTACATCTCTGAGCGCTGGCTGGAGGGCGATCCGGCACAGCCGCCGCCACCGGAGTCGCGCAAGACAACAGAGAACAAGGAGTGGAGACATCTCTTCTGTCGCGATGTGCTGTCTATGCCGGACAAGTGGGAGTACCCGTGGTTTGCCGCATGGGACACGGCGTTCCATATGATTCCAATGGCCGAGGTGGATCCACGGTATGCGAAAGACCAGATGCTGCTGCTGCTGCGTGAGTGGTACATGCACCCAAATGGGCAGATGCCGGCGTATGAGTTTGCGTTTGGCGATGTGAATCCGCCGGTGCACGCATGGGCGGTGCTGCACGTGTACGAGATGTCCGCGAAGCGGGACGGCGACGTAAAGGATGTCGATTTTCTGGAGCGCGCTTTCCAGAAGCTGCTGCTGAACTTTACGTGGTGGGTGAATCGCAACGACGAGAAGGGCCACAACCTCTTCGGCGGTGGATTTCTCGGCCTCGACAACATCGGCGTCTTCGATCGATCCATGCGGCTGCCCAACGGCACGCAGCTGAACCAGGCAGATGGGACGGCATGGATGGGGCTTTACTGCTCGGCGATGCTGACGATCGCAATTGAGCTGGCGCAGACGCGGCCAGCGTATGAGGATGTAGCCAGCAAATTCTTCGAGCACTTCGTCGCAATCATCGACGCTATTAATACCCTTGGCGGCAGCGGGCTGTGGGATGAAGAGGACGGCTTTTATTTCGACCAGCTGATCTTCGAGGGTGGCTCCTCAAAGTCTTTGAATGTGCACTCCATTGTGGGAGTTGTGCCGATCTTTGCCGTGGGTCTTCTACATAAAGATGAGATCGAGAAGCTGCCGGGATTTATGAAGCGGCTGAAATGGTTTCTTGCGAATAAGCCGGATCTGGCGCGGTATGTCACCAAGGTGGAGACGACGGATCCGGAGTATGCGGGGTCGCACTTTGTGGCGCTAGTGCCGAAGGAGAGGCTTCTGCGGATTCTGCGGCGGGTGCTCGATGAGACCGAGTTTCTCTCCGGGCATGGCGTACGCGCGCTTTCACGGGTTCACCACGAGCAACCCTACCAGGTCGATCTGGCGGGCAGGTCGATGACGGTGAAGTATGTGCCGGCGGAGGGTGACAGCGGTATGTTTGGTGGCAACAGCAACTGGCGTGGGCCGGTATGGTTTCCGATGAATATCCTGCTGCTCAATGCGCTCGAGCGCTACAACGCGGTCTATGGCGAAGATTTGAAGGTGGAGTGTCCGACGGGTAGCGGAACGATGATGACGCTGCAAGAGGCGGCCGAGGAGATTGCGCGAAGGCTGGTCGGCTTGTTTTTGCGTGACGGGAAAGGGCGCCGGCCAGCACACGGAGACGAGCAGCGCTATATCGATGATCCGCATTGGCGCGATCTGGTGCTCTTCA